>NZ_JBHXSC010000042.1:0-65881 GCF_042716505.1 Streptomyces sp. NPDC058674 | reverse complement strand
CACCGGGAAGATCTCGGTAACGATCCCGAAGAACGGCAGCGCGATGATGTAGACCTCCGGGTGCCCGAAGAACCAGAAGAGGTGCTGCCACAGCAAGGCCCCGCCGTTCTCCGGATTGAACACCTGCGCCCCGAAACGCCGGTCCGCCTCCAGTACCAGCAGGGCCGCGGCCAGCACCGGAAAGGCGAACAGGACGAGCACCGAGGTCAGCAGGATGTTCCACGTGAAGATCGGCATCCGGAACATCGTCATGCCGGGCATCCGCATGCAGATGATCGTCGTGACGAAGTTGACCGAGCCGAGAATGGTTCCGAAGCCGGAGAGCGCCAGGCCCATGATCCACATGTCGCCGCCCACGTACGGGGTCCGTTCACCTCCGCTGAGCGGCGTGTAGGCGGTCCAACCGAAGTCGGCCGCGCCCTGCGTGGTGAACAGGCTCGCCACGACGATCAGCCCACCGAAGAGGAACAGCCAGAACGACAGCATGTTCAGCCGCGGAAAGGCCACGTCCGGCGCGCCGATCTGAAGCGGCATGATCGCGTTGGCGAACCCGGCGAAAGTCGGTGTCGCGAAGAACAGCAGCATGATCGTGCCGTGCAGGGTGAAGATCTGGTTGTACTGCTCGTTCGAGACGATCTGCATCCCCGGCCGAGCCAGCTCCGCCCGCAGCAGCAGCGCCATCACGCCGCCGATGACGAAGAACCCGAACGACGCGATCAGGTACAGGTGTCCGATCTTCTTGTGGTCGGTGGTGGTCAGCCAGGAGACCAGCACACTCCCCCACGAGCGTCCCCGTACCGGGATCGGCGTGACGGGCTCGGTCGACGTCGCCATGGACGATTCCTTTGCGTCAGGTCACACGGTCAGAGCACAGGGTGGACGCGCCGGTACCCGCACAGCGAGTCTCACGCGCGGCTACAGATGTACTACGTAACGTGACGAAAGGGCTATGTGGCAGCCGGTCCGTTAACTCGGTTGGCCCCTTTCGCATCACCCGACGCAGCCCGAACCTCCCGGATGGCGGGCGACTCCTCGTGTCCCCCGTCGAGGACCGTCTCTTCGGCCGATCGAGGGTGGTCGTACGGCGACCGGGTAGGCGACGGTCAGGAGGATGCCATGGCTATGTACCACTCCCACCACGCCCCGGTCCCCCCGGCCCAGGCGCACGCCTTCCGGCAGGGCATTCACGACCAGGTGATCGGGGTCGTCATGTTCGCCGCCTCCGCCGCCTTGTGGATCTTTCCGATGGTGACCCATGACGGGGCGAAGGACGCGCAGGTCAACGAGGCGGTGGTCGGAGCTTTCCTGATGTTCGTCGTCGGACTGCGCCTCTACCGGGGCAGCAGCTGGCGCTCCGATGTGGTCGTCGGTCTGGCAGGTCTGTGGATGATCGCCTCGCCGTACGTGTTGGGGCTGCAGAAGACCGATGTCGACAACGCCAGCCGGGTTCTCGACATCGCCGTCGGCTGCGTACTCGTGACCACCTCCCTGCTCTCTCTGGTGATCGTGCGAGCCGACCGCCGAGCGGGCGGGACGATACGCCGTCACTGAGACGGTTCCGTGCGCAGACGTCGGCGACGGGCAGCATCCGGCCACCCTGTACGGGGAATGGGTGGCGGGTCCCGTCGCGGCCGCGTCGCGTGGCGCGCGCGGCGCCGGGTAGGCGCTGAACACCCCCGGGCACACACCGCGTGCCCGGCACGACCACGGACGACTGTTGCCGAGACCAGGAGGCCACGTCATGTCCGCACAGGATCCGGAACCGAACGTACGTCGCACGCCTTCACCCGGCGCAGGGACCGGGGTACCGCCGGGCGAGACTCCGCCCGGTGAATCGAGCACTGGCACGGGAACCGGTCCGTACCGGCCCCTCACCCGCGGCTGGGGGAAGGGACCCCTGGTGCTGATCTGCCTCCTCGCCTTCGTCACCGCCCTGTTCTTCCTGGCCTACGCCATCACGCTGGACCTCTGAGGCGGCAGCTCGCAGGCCCAGCGCGCCGCCCTGGTGCCCGCGCCGGCTCCCGTCGGTCGGCAGGTGCCGGGGCTCCGAGCTTCATCCGCCCAATTTGCCCCTTAGGTGATACTTATCGCCTGATTCGGGTAGTCACGGAGTGGGACGGCGTCGATCTTGGCCCGATCTCACCTCTGGCGCAATGTGCGCTTCGCACAACGGATTGGACACCTGCCATGACCACCGCAAACCCGGGCGGCACCCCCACAGGTCACCGGAGCTCCAGTGCCGACGTTTCCGGACACGGGACACGCCGCCTCTCGACCGAGACGAAGTCGGCCCTGAAGACGACGGAGTTCTTCGTCTACATCGCCTCCGTCATCGCGGTTCTGATCGCCTCCATGCTCGTGGGCACCGAAGAGGGTCACCGCGACTACTTCCGCGCCGACATGGCCTGGCTGTACATCGTGATCCTCACGGTCGGCTACATGATCAGCCGGGGACTGGCCAAGTCCGGCAGTCGCGACCACTACGACGGCTCCTGACACTGGCACCCCTCAACCCCGCCTGCGTGTGACGCGCGGGGGTCCGGGGGCGGAGCCCCCGCAGCGGCGCCGCACCCGCGATCCCGGCCCCCCGCCAGACGCCCCCACCCGCCCCGCACCCGGCACGGGACCGGCACGGGACCGGCACGGGACCGGCTACAGCAGCTCCCGCAGCCGTTCCGCCAGCAGGTCCCAGCGCCACTTCTCCTCGACCCAGGCCCGGCCCCGCTCCCCCATCCGGCGGCGCAGCTCCGGGTCCCGCAGGAGCGTCGCGATCCGGTCGGCCGCGTCCTCGGCGGAGCCGCCCCGGACCACCCAGCCCGTCTCACCGTCCAGCACCGCGTCCGGCGCCCCGCCGGAGTCGCCCGCCACCACCGGCAGGCCCGTCGCCGAGGCCTCCAGGTAGACGATCCCGAGCCCCTCCACGTCCAGCCCGCCCCGCCGGGTGCGGCACGGCATCGCGAAGACGTCCCCCGCCCCGTAGTGGGCCGGGAGTTCCGACCAGGGGACGGCCCCCGTGAAGACCACCGAGTCCGCGACGCCGGTGGACGCGGCCAGCCTGCGCAGGTCCGCCTCGTACGGTCCGCCGCCCACGATCAGCAGCACCGTGCCCGGCACCGCCGCCAGAATCCGCGGCATCGCCTCGATCAGCGTGTCCTGGCCCTTGCGCCGCACCAGCCGGGACACGCACACCACCACCGGCCGGTCGGTCAGCCCGAGCCGCGCCCGGACCTCGGCGCCCCCCGAGTCCGGGTGGAAGGTCTTCTCGTCCACCCCCGGCGGGAGTTGCGCCATCCGGGCCGCAGCCCGCTCCGTCACCGCCGAGGCGATCCGTGAGCGCGTGTACTCCCCGAGGTACGTCAGCGTGTCCGTGCCCTCGCCGATGCGCCGCAGCAGCTGCCGCGCCGCCGGCAGCTGGGCCCAGCCCGCCTCGTGCCCGTGCGTGGTGGCGACGAGCCGCCGCGCGCCCGCCCGCCGCAGCGCCGGCCCCATCAGCCCGAGCGGCGCCGCCGCCCCGAACCACACGGACTCGCAGCCGTGTTCGCCCAGCAGAGCCACCGCCCGCCGGGTCACGCGCGGGGTCGGCAGCAGCATCGTCGTCCGGTCGCGGACCACCTGGAAGGGCTGGGCGGCGTCGAAGGCCGCCGTGGCCTCGCGGCCCTCGGCCCCGTGCTTCCAGGTGGAGGCGTAGACGACGATCCGGTCGGGGTCCAGGCGCAGCGCCATGTTGTGCAGGAAGGCCTGGATGCCGCCCGGGCGCGGCGGGAAGTCGTTGGTCACGATCAGCGTCTTGTGCATCGTCAGGCGACCCTACCGGACCCCCCGCGGCGCCCGGCGGAGCCCGCCGCAGCCCGCCTGCGCCCGGCCCCGGCTCAGCGGAGCTCGCGGCGCAGCGCCTCCCGCCAGGACGCCGTCAGTTCGGCCGGGTCCACCCCGACCGCCTCCCGCAGGGCCGTGGGGAGCGCCTGCCGCCCGGCCGCCGCGTACAGGCCGACCAGTGCGGCGTCGCCCCAGCGCTGCGCGATCAGGCGGCAGGCCAGCCACGCCCCCTCGTACGCGCGGGCCACTGCCTCCGGTTCGCCCCCGAAGGCGAAGGCCTCGGCCGGCGGCAGCCCGCCCGGTACCTCGCCCCGCCGCACCGCCCGGGCCAGCGTCGGGGCGCCCTGCTCCGGGGTCGCCCCGCTCCCCCGGTACGCCGCCCAGTCCGCGAAGCCCTCCGAGAGCCACAGCGGGGTCGTGTCCGAGGTCGCCGTACGGGTGGCCACGTGGGTGACCTCGTGGGTCAGCACGATCCGCCGGCCCTCCCCGCTCAGCCCCGCCCAGCCCTCCGGGTTGACCACCACCCGGTCGGCGGGGGCCGGCCCCGCGCCGACCCGGCCCGTGGTGACGGCGCCGAGCCCGCGGTAGGCGTCGGCCGGGCGGCCCAGCAGTTCCGCCATCCGCTCCAGGGAGCCGGGGACCAGCACCACCACCCTGCCCGCCCACGGCCGGGGCCAGGCGGCGCTCGCCGCCGGGACCGCCCGGTCCGCCTCCGCGGCGATCTCCCGCAGGGTGTCGCCGCTCTGCCCGGCCCCGCCCAGGACCAGGCAGTGCGCGCCCCGGACCACCGCCACCGGGCCCTGGTCCCACAGCTGCCGCGGCGCGCCGGGCGCGGGCCGCTCGGCGCGGACCCGCCATGCGCCGCCGTCCCCGGTGACCTCCAGCTCGCGGGCCGAGCCGTCCGGGGCCGCGTCGTAGCCGGCCAGCCGGTAGCGCAGCTGCGCCCGTACGAGGGCCCGTACGCCGTCCCGCCGCACCGAGGCGACCTCGTAGGACCGGCCTTCCAGGGGGATTCCGGCGAGTTGTGCGGGGGCGGCCCGCGCCCAGTCGGCCACGGCCCGGCGGATGGCCCGATCGGCGGTGTCGGCCGGGGGCCGCCCGCCGCAGCCGGCCAGCAGGAGGCACAGCAGCAGCGGCAGCGCGCGCACGGCACGGGGACCCGGGAACATCAGCCGATCGTACGCACGGACCGGGCCGCCCCACGGGCCGGGCGCGGTCAGCAGCCCGGGCGCGGATTCGGATTCGGTCTCGGTCTCGGACCCGGGCGCGGTCTCGGGCCGGACGGCGTCAGGGGCGGGTCACCGACGACACCGGCATCATCCCGACCGGGTCGTAGCGCACCCGGGCCCCGGGGTAGGGGGCGTGCACCACCTGGCCGTTGCCGACGTACATGCCGACGTGGCTGGCGTCGGACCGGTACGTCACCAGGTCGCCCGGCCGGGCCTGCGACAGCGGCACCTGCCGCCCGGCGTGCCGCTGGGCCTGCGAGGTCCGCGGCAGGGAGACGCCGGCCTGCCGGTACGACCACACCATCAGCCCGGAGCAGTCGAAGCCCGAGGGGCCGGTGGAGCCCCAGATGTACGGGCGGCCGACCGCCGCCCGGGCCGCCATGACGGCGGTGGCGGCGCGCCCCGAGGAGGGGCCGGCCGCGGCGGGCTCGGGAAGGCCGGCCGCGCGGCCGCCGGAGCGCGAGGCGCGCTCGAATGCGGCCCGCTCCTCGGACGGCATGGCGTTCAGCAGCCGCCGGGCCGCCGCGAGCTTCGCCGTGACGGCACGCTTGTGCCGCGCGACGTCGGCGCGCAGGGCCTCCAGCTCGCCGAGTTTGTGCGAGGCCTCCCGGCGCTCCTGGCCGAGCCGGCGCTGCTCCTCGCGGAGTTCGTCCAGCTGGTGGGCCTGACGGCCGGTCAGCCGGTCCAGGACGGCGGCGCGGGCGAGGTAGTCGTCGGGGTCCTCGGAGAGCATCAGCCCGAGGGCGGGGTCGATGGCGCCGCCCCGGTACTGGGCTCCGGCGAAGGTGCCGAGGACGCCCCGCATGGTGTTGATGCGGTCCTGGCCGCGGGCGATCGCGTCCTGGGCCCGGTTGACCTCGGAACGCAGCCGGTCGGCCTTCTCCCCGGCCTCGTTGAAGCGCTCGGTGGCCTGCTCGGCCTCCTCGAAGAGGCGGTCGACCTGGGCGCGGCTGCCCGCCGGGGGCTCCTGCGGGAGGCCGGGGGCCGCGCTCGCGGATACTCCCGTCATGGCGACCGCGGCCGTGGCCGCGGCGGCGGTCAGGACGGTGACCTTCGTGTTCCGGTCGAGGCCGGTGAGACCGGTGAAGCCCGGCCGGCGATGGGACGCCACGTGGAACCGCTCCCTTCCGCTGCGCGGGGCCCGGGTCCGCCCTCCGTGGACGGCCGTGTGCCGGGTCCGCGCTGGCAGACAGTAGCGGCGGGGCAGGGCGCCGGCCAACGACCGCCCGGGGGCACGCACGGCGGCGCCCCGCAGGAGACGCAGGTCACCGGCGGGGCGTGCGGTCACAGCGGGGTGCCGCAATTCGCCCGGATGGGCGGTGCGCGGCGCGTCCCCCGGGGCGGACGGGCGGGGTCAGATGCGGACGCCGAACTGGAACGGCATGTTGTCCATCGACTCGTACTTGACGCCGCCGCGCGGGTTGGAGGCGTGCAGCGTCATGTTGTTGCCCGCGTACAGACCCACGTGGTGCAGGTCCCCGTAGAAGAAGACCAGGTCACCGGGCTGGAGCTCGCTGCGGCTGACGCGCCTGCCCTCCTCCGCCTGGGTGTAGGTGGTGCGGGTGATGCTGACGCCGGCCTGCTTGTACGCCCACTGGGTGAGCCCGGAGCAGTCGTACGCACCGGGGCCGGTGGCGCCCATGACGTACGCGGAGCCCAGCTTGGTCTTGGCGGCGGCGAGGGCGGCGCCGGCCCGGCCGGAGGCCTTCACGTTGCCGAGTTCGACCCGCTCCCCGGCGCTGCGGCTGGCGCGGGACTCCTCCTCCTTGATCTGCGTGCGCTCCTGCGCGGTCAGGGAGTTGAGGAGGGCCTGGGCCTCGCCGAGCTTGTCCTGCGTGACCTTCTTCTTCTCGCCGAGCTCCTTGCGGGTGGCGTCGAGGTCGGCGAGCTTGCCGGCGGCCTCCTGGCGCTGCTGCGCGAGGCTGCGCTGCTTGGCCTGGATCTTCTGGACGGCTTCGACCTGCTTGCCGCTCAAGTGGTCCAGGGAGGCGGCCTTGTCGAGGTAGCTGTCCGGGTCGGCCGACAGGAAGAGCGCGAGGGAGGGGTCGATGCCGCCGCCCCGGTACTGGGCGCTGGCCATCGAACCGAGCGTGCTGCGCAGCTCGTTGAGGTCGCCCTGGCCGCGCGCGACCTGGTCCTGGAGCTGGCCGATCTCCTTTTCGAGCTTCTCCTGGCGCTCCTTGGCCCCGTTGAACTTCTCGGTGGCCTGCTCCGCCTCTTCGTAGAGGGCGTCGACCTGGGCCTTGACCTCGTCCTTGCCCGGCTTGGCGGGGGCGGCGGAGGCGCCCTGGGCGGTGAGGGCGACGGCGGCGGCCGCCGTGGCGGTCAGGACGGTCACGCGAGCGCGGGTCGGCTGCTTGGGTCGACGGTGGGACGCCACGAAGGCGAGCTCCTTCTTCCTCGAGCCGCCGAAGAACGCAACTCGGCAGCACCTCCGCTGCCACCCCGAATGAGTGATCTACCGCACGAAGGTTTGAGCAGACCCTAGTGACCCTTCTGTGATCAGTTCAAATCCTGTAGGGAAAAAACTCGGTCTCCGACCAGCTTCTTTACCTACAGCGCACGCTCCGTGCCGGGCACTTGACGGTACGTTCCCTGCTTGCCCCATCAATTCCGGCATAAGGGCCACGAGTTACGAAACGCGCGAAAGCCGCTTCAGCAGCAAGGCGGACGTCACGGGCCGCGCCCCGGCCTTGGCCACCCCGTCGGCGACCTCGCGGTCGGTGGAGACCACGACCACCGGCCGGCCCGGCGGCTCCGCCCGCACCAGCTGGCGGATCAGCTCGTCCGCCGTCACCCCCGCCTTGGAGAACAGCACCCGCACCCCGCGCGGCGGCGCGAGCAGCACCGGGGCCGCCAGCTCCGCCCCGTCGAACACACAGGTCATCTCCGCGCCGGTCTGCGCGGCCAGCATCGACAGGCCGCCCAGCAGCCGCAGCCGCTGCTTCTCCAGCGGCATCGTCGGATAGCCGGTCTTCGTCACGTTGTAGCCGTCGATCACGAGATGCGCCTGCGGCAGGGCCAACAGCTGGTCCAGCAGGGCCGGATCGGTCTCCGACAGGGCCCGCGCCGCGATGTCCTTGGGGGTCATCCGGCCCGGCTCCACCGCGTCCACGGTGTCCGCCGGACGGGTGTGCACCGGCGGCAGCGCCAGCTCGCGGCGCAGCCCCGCCGCCGCGTCCAACACGGTGTCCAGCAGCAGTCGCAGCCGCATGTCCTCGATGCTGCGCCCCTCGCGGGTGGCCCGGCGCGAGGTCTCCAGCGCCGTCTCCACCTCCGCCAGCCGGGCCCTGAGCCGCCGGGACTCGCTCTCGGCGGCGGCCACCCGCGCGGCCGCCTCCCCGCGGATGCCGTCGACCTCCGCGGTCAGCTTGCGCAGGGCGGCCTCACCGCGCTTGACGTCGCTCAGGGCGCTGCGCAGCTTGCGGTGCAGCGACTCCGCCTCCTTGCGCGCCCCGTCCAGGTCGGTCCGCACCTGCTCCCCGCCCGCGCGCTGGAGCTCCCGTACGTGGGCCAGCTCCTCGCGGAGCCGGTCCAGTTCGCGCCGGGTCTCCTCGTCCACCCGCTCGGCGTCGGCGCGCTGCGCCTCCTCACCCGCGGCGGCCACCAGCTTGACCCAGCCGGCCGGCCGCAGGACGTACGCGGCGGCCGCCACGTCCAGCGGATCGGCGGCGGCGGGCGGCGCGCCGGACTCCAGCGCCCCGGCCAGGTCCGCCTGCGCCTCGCGCACCTTGTCGGCGACCCGGCCGCGGAACACGGCGTCGGTCTCCACCGCGGCGGCCATGGCGGTTCCCGCGAACTTGGCGCGCCGGGTCGGGGTGAAGCGGGCGTACTGGCGCAGCTGCGCCGGGAGGTCCGCGACCGTCAGCCCGCCGAAGGCGTCCGACACGATCGCGACGACCCGGCGCCGCACGCCTTCCGGCAGCGGGCGGTCGAGGACCTCGGCGGCGTCGCCGGCCGCGTCGGCCGGCTCAGCGCCGCTTGCTGGCTCCACAATCCGTCACCCCTACCGTGATCTACCTGTGGGCGGGACTCCGTCAGGAGTCCGCGCCCGGCCTGTCCACGAGCTCGATCTGGTCCACCGCGTTGCACCAGCGGCAGCGGACCGACTCGATGGTCTCATTGACCACCTCGCGCTCCTCGACCTTGGGCTCCCCGGCGAGGTCCAAGTGGACGTACTCCACGACCTTCGACGAGCGGGTGACGTCGAAGCGCGTGAGGTTGCCGCACAGGGTGCAGCGCCACCGGGTGGTGTCGGTCGGCAGGGGAACCGTCATCAGGCCGCTCTCTCCTTCGTAGCTGTTTCAATTAAAGCGGTCCGCGCGGCCGTCTGCGTCGACCGCCGGACCGCAGCTCGTAACCCTACGGCCTGCCACCGCCTCAGGCGGGGCTCGTTGCGTCATGCTCTGTCACATGATCGTAAGGTGGCGGGCCGTACGCGAGGCAGCCCGGGGACCGGTGGTCACCCACGCGCTGATCGCCGGCTGCGGTGTGGTGTTCGTCCTGAGCCCGGCCTCGGGGCTGAACCCGTCCTACGGGACGGGTGAGGAGCTGCTGACGGCCGGGACGGCGTACTTCCAGCGCTGGGGCGTGGTCCCGGACGAGCTCTTCACGGGCACCCCGCGCGCCTGGCTGACCCCGCTGACCGCACTGTTCGTCCACGGCAGCTGGCTGCACCTGCTGGGGAACATGCTCTTCCTCCACGTCTTCGGCGCGATGGCGGAGGAGCGGATGGGACGAGGGCCGTTCCTCGCCTTCTACGTCTGCTCCGGCTACACGGCCCTCGCGGCCTACGCGGCGGCCAACGCCCACTCCGCGCAGACGCTGATCGGCGCGTCCGGGGCCATCTCGGCGGTGCTGGGCGCCTTCCTCTACCTGCTGCCGTGGGCCCGGGTGACGAGCCTGTTCCCGTTCCTCTTCTTCCTGCCCCTGCGGTTCCCGGCGTGGATCGTGCTGGTGTTCTGGTTCGCCCTCCAGTGGGTGGCGGCGAGCCGGGCGGGCAGCGGCCCCGGGGTCGCCTATCTGGCCCATCTGGTGGGCTTCTCGCTGGGCTTCCTCTACGCGTGGGTGCGGTATCGGGGTGCGACTAGAGTGAGGCGACCAGCGACGGCCACCGAGGGAGACAGCCAGCCGTGATCACCGCGATCGTGCTCATCAAGACCAGCGTGGACCGCATCCCCGAGATCGCCGAGTCCATCGCCGCGCTGGACAGCGTCAGCGAGGTCTACTCCGTCACCGGTACGTACGACCTGATCGCGCTGGTCCGCGTGGCGCGCCACGAGAACCTGGCGGACATCATCCCCGGCCGCATCAGCAAGATCCCGGGCGTCGAGGCGACGGACACGCACGTGGCGTTCCGCACGTACTCCCAGCACGACCTGGAAGCGGCCTTCGCCATCGGCCTCGACGCGTAACGCCTCCGGCGCGGTGCGGCGCCGCTCGGCCGGGCCCGTACCCGGGCGGCGGCGGGCGGGCCGGCCCGGTGGGGAGCGGGGTCCCGCCGGGACGTCTCCTCGGCTCGCGCACGGAGGGAGTGCTTCGACGGCACGGGCCGGTTGCGCGCTCGTCCTGCGGGGACGCCCCGGCACGCCCCCACTCCCCACCGGTCCGGCCGGCGCCGTGTGACCGGAGGGCGGCTGCGGGGTGGGGACACTCCGGAGGGTCCCCGCAGGACGAGCGCGCAACCGGGCTTCACCGTCGAAGCACTCCCTCGGTGCGCGAGCCGAGGAGACCCTCCGGAGGGGCACCGCCCCGCAGCCGCCCTCCCGTCACACCGACCCCCGCCGCCGCCCTCCCGTCACGCCGACCCCCGCCGCCCGGCGCCGGTGCGCTCCCGTGCAGCCGGCCGGTCAGACGGCCGGGACGCAGCGGCCCTCTTCCGTGCGGTACTGCCACTTCGCGCCGTCCGCGACCAGTTCCCCCACCGCCCGCACGAAGCGCTCCACGTGCTCGTCCGGGGTGCCGGCCCCGAAGCTGACCCGGATGGCGTTCAGCGAGCGCTCCCCCGGCGCCGCCTCGGGCGCACCGCACTCGCCCGGCTCCTGCGGCTCGCTGCCCAGCAGCGTGCGGACCAGCGGGTGGGCGCAGAAGAGGCCGTCCCGCACGCCGATCCCGTACTCCGCCGACAGTGCGGCGGCGAAGTGCGAGCTGTTCCAGCCGTCCACCACGAAGGAGATGACGCCGACGCGCGGGGCGTCGTCGCCGAAGAGGGACAGCACGCGGACCGCGGGGACCTCGGCCAGGCCCTCGCGCACCGCGGCGATGAGGCGCCGCTCCCGGGCGACGAGGCTGTCGAAGCCCGCCTCGGTCAGGGCGCGGCAGGCGGAGGCGATGGAGTAGACGCCGATGACGTTCGGGGACCCGGCCTCGTGACGGGCGGCCGTGGTGTGCCACTCGACATCCACGCCGCCGTCCTCCCGGCGAGCCACCTTGCGGGAGGCCCCGCCGCCGGCGAGGTACGGCTCGGCCTCCTGGAGCCAGTCCGCGCGGCCGGCGAGCACGCCCGAGCCGAAGGGGGCGTAGAGCTTGTGGCCGGAGAAGGCGACCCAGTCCACGTCCAGCTCCTGCACGGAGACGGGGTGGTGGGGGGCCAGCTGGGCGGCGTCCAGGACGATCCGCGCACCGTGCGCGTGCGCGGCGGCGGCCAGCTCCTTCACCGGCCACAGCTCACCGGTGACGTTGGAGGCACCGGTGACGCAGACCAGCGCCGGGCCGTGGCCCTCCCCGGTCGGCGCAGTGCGGTCGGCCAGGGCCCGCTCCAGCGTGGCGACGGCCTCGGCGGGGGTGCGGGGCGCGTTGAGGTAGGTGACGCGGGCGTCCACCCACGGGAGCAGCGAGGCGTGGTGCTCGGTCTCGAAGACGAAGACCTGGCAGCCGGCGGGGAGCGCCGCGGCCAGCAGGTTGAGCGAATCGGTGGTGGAGCGGGTGAAGACGACCTGGTCGTCGGCGCGGCAGTCGAGGAACCGGGCCACGGTGGCGCGGCTCTGCTCGAAGAGGTCGGTCGAGAGCTGGGAGAGGTAGCCCGCCCCGCGGTGGACGCTGCCGTAGTACGGGGCGTAGGCGGCCACGTCGTCCCAGACCCGCTGGAGGGCGGGGGCGCTGGCCGCGTAGTCGAGGGCCGCGTAGGTGACCTCGCCGCCGGTGACGAGCGGGACGGTGACGTCCCGGCCGAGGACCGCGAGCGGCTCGGCACAGGCGGGGTCCACGGCGGTGGCGGCGACGGCGGTGGCGGCGTTCAGGGATGCGGACATGGCGGTATCTCCCGGCAGGCAGGGGTGAATGGCTTCGGTGTGCCCGTACGGGGGTGCGGCTCGGCGGCCGACCGGGTACGGGAAGGTCCTCGGAGTGGACGGGGGTACGCGGAGGCGACCCTGTTCCGAGGGTTGAAGAAGGGGCGGATTCGCCCTATCGCATTCGCTTGCTCACGGAAAACGCTCCTCGAGAGACCAGGACCCCTGGTGTCGAGGGATCCGCGCTTGCCGTAGACCTCGCTGCCTACGACCTGGTCATCACCCGGGGCACCCCGCCACGGAAGGAGGGTTGCCGGACAGCAAGCCGGGGCCTAAACGCTGTCACTCGTGACCTGGTCAGCATCCTGCCACATGATCCCCCGCGCGCAAGACCCCGGTCCGCATGGTGGACCGGGGTCTTGGCGCGAAACGACCGGCGGGGTTCAGGCGTTGCTGGCCGCCACCCACCGCTCCAGGGCCGCCAGGGCCGCACCCGAGTCGACGGCCTGCGCCGCGCGGGCGATGCCGGCCCGGAGCTGGTCCTCCAGGCTGTCCTTGCCCGGGTCCAGGGCCACCAGGGCGGCCGCCGAGTTCAACAGGACGGCGTCGCGCACCGGGCCCGTCTCGCCGCCCAGCAGGCGGCGGGCGACGTCCGCGTTGTACGAGGCGTCCGCGCCGCGCAGAGCGGAGACGTCCACCAGCGGGATGCCCACGTCGCGGGGGTCGAAGGGCTGCTCCGCGACCTTGCCGTCCCGGACCCACCAGACGCGCGAGGTCGCGGTGGTGGTCAGCTCGTCGAGGCCGTCGTCGCCGCGGAAGACCAGCGCCGAGGAGCCGCGGTCCGCGAGGACGCCCGCCACGATGGGGGCCACCCGGGGGTCGGCGACGCCGGTCGCCTGGGCGCGGACCCGGGCCGGGTTGGTCAGCGGGCCGAGGAAGTTGAACAGGGTCCGGATGCCCAGCTCCCTGCGGGCTCCGGCCACGTGCCGCAGCGCGGGGTGGAACTTCACGGCGAAGCAGAAGGTGATGCCGGCCTCCTCGGCGACCTCGGCCACGCGGGCCGGGGTCAGGTCGAGGTTGACGCCGAGCTTCTCCAGGACGTCGGAGGCGCCGCTGGCGGAGGAGGCGGCCCTGTTGCCGTGCTTGACGACCTTGGCGCCCGTACCGGCCACGACGATCGCCGACATCGTCGAGATGTTCACCGTCTTGGCCCCGTCGCCGCCGGTGCCGACGATGTCCACCGTCCGGCCCGGCACCTCGATCAGGTTGGCGTGCTCGTACATGGTGCGCACGAGCCCGCTGATCTCCTCGACCGTCTCCCCCTTGGCGCGCATCGCGACGACGAAGCCGGCGATCTGGGCGTCGGTGGCCTCCCCGCGCATGATCCGGTCCATGGCCCAGGCGGTGTCGTCGGCGCCGAGGTCGCGGCCGGTCAGCAGGGCGTCGAGGACGCCCGGCCAGCTACGGGCCGCCACGCTGTCGCCGCCTGCCGGGCTTACAACGTCCATGGTCCGCTCCTGCTGCTGGTGGGCGCCCCCGCTTCCGCCGCCCACGTCGAATGGGAAGGGCTTCAGCCTATCCAGCCCCGGGGACGGCAAAGAGCCCCGTCCAGACACTGGACGGGGCTCTCGCCGTGGTGACACCAGGACTGACCGAAACCGGTCCTTCGAGCTGTGGTGCGGTACTGCGGGGGATCAGTGGTGGCCGTGGCCGCTCTGGATCTCCTTGTACTCCTCCACCGTGGGCTTCGGAATCTGGTTGTCCTCGGCGTAGTACCCCTGGCTGAGCTTGACGCGCAGCTTCTCCAGGGCACCCACCTTGCGCTCGACACCGTTCTCGTCGACCGTCGGGCCGATCTCGGCCGGCTTGTACTGCGTGTGCGAGGTGAGCTTGTGCAGCTGACCCTGCGGGAGCGGCTCGTGGATCTCGACGAACTCACCGTGCGGGAGCCGCTTGATGATGCCGGTCTCGCGACCGTGCAGCACCTTGTCGCGGTCGCGGCGCTGGAGGCCGAGGCAGATCCGCTTGGTGATCACGAAGGCGATGACCGGGCCGACGAAGAAGCCGATCCGCGCGAACCAGGTGATCGAGTTGATCGACAGGTGGAAGTACTGCGCGAACATGTCGTTTCCACCGGCGATCAGCAGGATCACGTACCACGTGAGCCAGGCGACACCGAAGGCCGTACGGGTCGGGACGTTGCGCGGGCGGTCCAGGATGTGGTGCTCGCGCGTGTCCTTGGTGACCCAGGACTCGATGAACGGGTACACCGCGATCGCGGCCAGCACCAGCGGGAAGATCACCAGCGGGATGAACACGCCCAGGACGAGCGTGTGGCCCCACAGGTTGACCTCCCAGCCCGGCATGGCTCGGATCAGGCCCTCGGAGAAGCCCATGTACCAGTCGGGCTGCGCGCCGGTGGACACGTGGTCCGGACGGTACGGGCCGAGCGCCCAGATCGGGTTGATCGACGCGATGCCGGAGATGGCCGCGATCACACCGAAGACCAGGAAGAAGAAGCCTCCGGCCTTCGCCATGTAGACGGGCAGCAGCGGCATGCCGACGACGTTGTTGTTCGTCCTGCCGGGGCCCGCGAACTGGGTGTGCTTGTGGTAGAAGACCAGGATCAGGTGGGCCACCAGCAGGCCCATCATGATGCCGGGCAGCAGCAGGATGTGCACCGAGTAGAAGCGCGCGACGAAGTCGCCGCCCGGGAACTCCCCGCCGAACAGGAACATCGACAGGTACGTGCCGACGACCGGGACGGACAGGATGGCGCCCTGCATGAAGCGGACACCGGTACCCGACAGCAGGTCGTCCGGCAGCGAGTAGCCGGTGAACCCGGTGAACATGCCGAGGACCAGCAGCAGGAAGCCGAAGACCCAGTTCACCTCGCGCGGCTTGCGGAACGCGCCGGTGAAGAACACGCGCATCATGTGCACGAGCATCGCCGCGACGAAGATCAGCGCGGCCCAGTGGTGGATCTGGCGGATCAGCAGGCCGCCGCGGACGTCGAAGCTGATGTCCAGCGTCGAGGCGAAGGCCTCGGACATCAGGACGCCCTGCATCGGCACGTACGAGCCGTGGTACTCGACTTCGTTCATGCTCGGGTGGAAGAACAGCGTCAGGTACACACCCGTGAGGATGATGATGATGAAGCTGTAGAGGCAGATCTCACCCAGCATGAAGGACCAGTGGTCCGGGAAGATCTTGCGCATGTTGGCCTTGGCGAGGCCGTAGATGCCCAGGCGGCCGTCCGCCCAGTCGGCCACGCGCTCGCCGGCCGGCGCTTTGCGCCCCGGCTTGCCCGCCGCGCCCGCGGCTGATGAATTCGTAGTGGCAGTGCTCATCCGCGCTCCCAGAATGCAGGCCCGACGGGCTCTTCGAAGTCGCCGAGCGCTTCGAGGAAGCCTTCGTCATTCACGCCGATCCGCAGCTGCGGAAGCGCGTGACCGGCCGGGCCGAAGATGACTCGGGCGCCGTCGGAGAGGTCGAAGGTGGACTGGTGGCACGGGCAGAGCACGTGGTGCGTCTGCTGCTCGTACAGGCTGATCGGGCAGCCGACGTGGGTGCAGATCTTGGAGTAGGCCACGATCCCGTCGTGGGACCACTCCAGCTCCTGCTTGTCCTTGATGTCGTCCGGCTGGATGCGGACGATCATCAGGGCGGCCTTGGCGATCTGCGTCTGGAAGTCGTGCGCGTGCTCGTCCAGGCCTTCCGGCCGGGCGAACGTCAGCGAACCGACCAGGACGTCCTCGGGACGCAGCGGCTCGTCCGTGTTGTCGTTGATCAGCAGCTTGCCCTTGGCCCAGATGGTCTTGCGCAGCTTGTCCTCGGGCAGGGGCCCCAGGTCGCGCATGATCACGAGGGCGGAGAGCGGCAGCATGGCCAGCGCGCCCAGCATCGTGTTGCGGATCAGGGGGCGGCGACCGATCGCGGACTCGCGCGCGCCGTCGGCGAAGTCCTGCAGGACCTGCGCCTTGACCTCCGGCGGGGCGGCGATCTCGTGGCGCTCGGCGGCGACCTCGACGTCGGACATCAGGGTGCGGGCCCAGTGGACCGCGCCCGCGCCGATGCAGAAGAGCGCCGTGCCCAGCGTCATGCCCAGCGAGAAGTTGAGCGCGCTCACCTTCCCGATGGGGAAGATGTAGACGATCTTGTCCACCGGGAAGATCACGTAGGACGCGATGAAGCCGATCGTGGCCAGCATCGACAGCGTGAACAGCATCGCGACGGTGCGCTCGGAGCGCTTCGCCGCCCGCTCGTCGATGTCCTGGATACGGGGCTTGTGGACCGGAAGGCCCGGGTCGGCGAACGGGTCGTCCGCGACCGCGACGCCACCGTGGTGCGCGTCGCCCTGCTCACTCGGCAGGTGCTTGACTTCGGGAATCTCTTGGCTACTCATGACTTCTTGGCCTTAGCGGTGTGGGCCGCGACCCAGACGGCGACAGCGATCAGCGCACCCAGACCGAAGATCCAGCCGAACAGACCCTCGGAGACGGGGCCGAGGCCACCGAGCTTGAGCCCTCCGGGGTTGGTCGACTTGTCACCGTTCACGTTCTGGAGGTACGCGATGATGTCCTTCTTCTGCTTCTCCGGCATGGTGCTGTCCGGGAAGGAGGGCATGTTCTGCGGGCCGGTGAGCATGGCCTCGTAGATGTGCTTCGGCGAGACGTCCTCGAGGTTCGGGGCGTACTTGCCGTTCGTCAGTGCGCCGCCCTCGCCGGTGAAGTTGTGGCACTGCGCGCAGTTGTTGCGGAACAGCACACCACCGTTGGCGATGTCGGCACCGGCCGGGTCGTACTGCTTCTCGGTCGGCGTGATCGGGCCGGCGCCGAGCGAGGAGATGTACGCGGCCAGCTGGTCGATCTGTGCCTGCGTGTAGATCGCGGGCTTCTTCGGCACCTGGGCGCCGGGCTGCTGGGCGGGCATGCGGCCCGTGCTCACCTGGAAGTCGACTGCCGCGGAGCCGACGCCAACCAGGCTCGGGCCGTCAGAGGAACCCTGACCGCCGGTTCCGTGGCAGCTTGCGCAGCCGACGGCGTAGAGCTTCTTGCCCTCCTCGATGGCGAGGGACTGGGCGGTTTCATCGGCCTGCGCCTTGCCCGCGGGGGCGAAGGCGGCGTACAGCCCCCCGGTGGCCGCCAGCGCGAAGAGTAGAACGACGACCGCCGCCAGCGGATGGCGTCGTCGTGCGGAGAGCTTTTTCACGGATTACCCCGGTGTCAGGATCTTCTGCGTCGGTGTGTCTGGATGGAGTGCCGGGTCGGGCCCGGTGACGTGATCGCTACTTGATCAGGTAGATCGTGGCGAAGAGGCCGATCCAGACGACATCGACGAAGTGCCAGTAGTAGGACACGACGATGGCCGACGTGGCCTGTTCGTGGGTGAACCTCTTGGCCGCGTACGTCCGGCCGAGGACCAGCAGGAAGGCGATGAGGCCGCCCGTCACGTGCAGACCGTGGAAGCCCGTGGTCAGGTAGAAGACCGAGCCGTACGGACCGGACGAGAGGCTCATGCCCTCGTGCTTGACCAGCTCGGTGTACTCGAACACCTGGCCGCCAATGAAGATCGCACCCATGACGAACGTGATGATGAACCACGACCGGAGCTTCTTCACGTCACCGCGCTCGGCTGCGAATACGCCGAGCTGGCAGGTGAGCGAGGAGAGCACCAGGATCGTCGTGTTCGTCGCCGAGAAGGGCAGATTCAAGGCCGAAGCCTGCTCTGTCCAGTACTCGGCACCCGTCACTGATCTCAGGGTGAAGTACATCGCGAAGAGGGCCGCGAAGAACATCAGCTCGGAACTCAACCAGATGATGGTTCCCACGCTGACGAGGTTCGGCCGGTTGACCGTCGGGTGCGCGTGCCCGGTATCTACTGTCGTTGCTGTCGCCACGACCGACATTATGTCGGTCGCTTATCCCGCCCTCACCCCGGGGGGTGCCGTTCGGAGTGTCCGGGGCGTGTGCAGGGCCCGAACGGCCCATCAGATCGCCCCCCGCGCGTCAGTGGCGAGCCTGTCCGAACCGATGTTGACAGCGCATCGGGAGGAGTAGCATCCCGCGCAACATCAACGTCATTCACGGGACACGTGGAGGAACGAAATGCGGGCGACTGCGCGGGTTCTGGTCTACAGCGACGACTCGGGCACCCGGGAGCAGGTGCGGCTGGCGGCCGGGCGCAGGCCCGCCGCCGACCTGCCGCCGGTGGAGTTCCTGGAGTGCGCGACGCTGCCCGCGGTCCTGTCCGCGCTGGACGCGGGCGGGATCGACGTCTGCGTGCTGGACGGCGAGGCGGCCCCGGCCGGGGGCATGGGCGTGTGCCGGCAGATCAAGGACGAGATCTTCCGGTGCCCCCCGGTGCTGCTGCTCATGGGGCGTCCCCAGGACGCCTGGCTGGCCACCTGGAGCCGCGCGGACGCGGCGGTGACCCTTCCGGTGGACCCGGTGGCGTTCGCGGACGCCCTGGCGGCCCTCCTGCGGGCCCGACTGGCCTCGTCCGCCGCCTGACCTCCGCGCCGGTCCGCGCCGTCCCCCGTACGGCTGACGTGCCCGCGGGTGGCGCAGGTGCCGTCCCCGGTCGGGGACGGCACGCGGCGGCGCTCCCCGGACCGGGTCCGGGGGCGGGCCGGGACGCGGTCAGACGGTGGGCCGCAGGCGGGTCTGGTCGATCGTGCTGCGGCCCTCCTGGGTGCCCTTGAGGAGGGCGCTGCCCTGGCGCCAGTCCTTCCAGTCCATGTTCCAGTCGCCGAAGCCGTTGCCGAAGATGTCCATGTCGTCGCCGATGCTGTTGACGACCTGGACGATGTCGCCCTCGTTGATGTTCTCGTAGAACCAGGCGGCGTTACCGGTGCTCATGCCGGTGCAGCCGTGGCTGACGTTCGCGTAGCCGTGGGAGCCGACGGACCACGGCGCGGCGTGGACGTATTCACCGCTCCAGGTGACGCGCGTGGCGTAGTAGACGGGCAGGTTGTAGTACTCGCTGCCGCCGATGCCCACGGTGTCGCCGCGCATCTGGACGAAGTACTGCTTGCCGAGGACCACCTTCACGCCGTTGCGCGTGGAGAAGCCGGGCTTCCCCGTGGTCACCGGAATGGTGTTGATCACTTCTCCGTTGCGCTTGAACGTGAGGTAGTGCGAGGAGGCGTCGGTGGTGACCTCCACCCGGTCGCCGATCTCCAGCTTCAGCGGCTTGGCCGCGGCGCCGTAGACGTGGTCGGAGATCCTGACGCCCTCCAGATTGCTCCGTACGGAGACGGTGGTGTGGGCGGGCCAGTACTCCTTGGGGCGGTAGTGGAGCTTCTTGTCGTCGACCCAGTGCCAGGCCCCCTCGACGCCCGGGGGGGTGTCGACGACGAGCCCCCGTTCGACGACGGCGCGGGCGGCCTTCTCCTTGACGGGTTCGCTCAGCTCGGCCGTGATGGGCTGCCCGACGCCGTACTTGCCCTCGTCCGGGCCGAACTCGACCGAGAGGACGCCTTTGGCCGGGGTGGTCTCGAAGACGGCCGTGCGCAGCCCTGGGGCGCCCTTGGCGTTCTCGGTGCTCACGGTGACCGTGTAGCGGACCCCGGCGGCCATGGGGACGGTGTTGTGCCAGCGGTCGCCCTTCGCCGACAGCTCGCCCGCCAGGCGGCGTCCGTGCGTGTCCACGACCAACACGTCGGTGATGCGCGCCTCACCCCCCTTCGTGGTGACCTCGAGGGGCTTGTCGGGGTCCACGGGGCGGCTGCCGGGGGCCTGGTTGAAGGCGATCTGCTCGCCCGCGTCGTACGGGCGGGCGGACAGCGGGTTGTCGTCGTCGCCCGACCCGCATGCGGTGGCGCCGGCCCCGAGGGACGCGACCAGCAGGGAGCAGCCGATTACCGTCCAAAGACGCGGTGAGTGGTTCATGGGAGCAACGCTATGAAGATATGACAATTACGGCGCGCGGGGTGACTGCAAACGAGGGGCCCGGACCCCTCCGAAGAGGTGTCCGGGCCCCAGGTGCCTCACGACGCCGTCGCGAGGGTGCTGCTACTGGTTCTGGTTCTCACCGCGGTAGTACTCGTACACCCAGCCCCACAGGCCGATCAGGATGACCGGGGCCGAGAAGTACATGAGCCACCAGCCGAAGATGACGCCGCAGAAGGCGAGCGCACCACCGATGGCCAGGGAGAGCGGCTGCCAGCTGTGCGGGGCGAAGAACCCCAGCTCGCCCGCCTCGTCGGCGACGTCGGCCTCCAGGTTGTCCTGGGCCATCTCGTCGACGCGCTTGGCCGTGAAGGCCAGGTAGTAGCCGATCATCACGCTCAGGCCGAAGGCCAGGAAGAGCGCGGTGGTGCCGACGGGCTCCTTCGACCACACGCCGTACACGACGGCCATGATCAGGATGAAGAAGGAGAGCCAGAGGAACATCTTGCCCTGGATCTTCACTTGCCGGCCTCCTTGCCGCCGGTGACTGCCTTGGTGCCGGCGTCGTGGTCCGCGAGGTGGTCGAGGGCCGCGATCTCCGGGTGGTGCAGGTCGAACGCCGGCGACTCGGAACGAATCCGCGGCAGGGTGAGGAAGTTGTGCCGCGGGGGCGGGCAGGACGTCGCCCACTCCAGCGAACGGCCGTAGCCCCAGGGGTCGTCGACCTCGATCTTCTTCCCGTACTTCGCCGTCTTCCAGACGTTGTAGAGGAAGGGCAGCATCGACAGGCCGAGCAGGAACGAGCTGATCGTGGAGATCGTGTTCAGCGCGGTGAAGCCGTCGGCGTCCAGGTAGTCCGCGTAACGGCGCGCCATGCCCTCGACGCCCAGCCAGTGCTGCACCAGGAAGGTGCCGTGGAAGCCGACGAACAGCGTCCAGAAGGTGATCTTGCCGAGCCGCTCGTCCAGCATCTTGCCCGTGAACTTCGGCCACCAGAAGTGGAAGCCGGAGAACATCGCGAAGACCACGGTGCCGAAGATGACGTAGTGGAAGTGCGCGACGACGAAGTACGAGTCGGAGACGTGGAAGTCCATCGGGGGCGAGGCCAGGATGACGCCGGTCAGACCACCGAAGGTGAAGGTGATCAGGAAGCCGACGGCCCAGAGCATCGGGGTCTCGAAGGACAGCGAGCCCTTCCACATGGTGCCGATCCAGTTGAAGAACTTCACACCGGTCGGTACCGCGATCAGGAAGGTCATGAAGGAGAAGAACGGCAGCAGCACACCGCCGGTGACGTACATGTGGTGGGCCCACACCGTCACCGAGAGGCCGGCGATCGAGATGGTCGCGGCGATCAGACCGATGTAGCCGAACATCGGCTTGCGGGAGAAGACCGGGATGACCTCGGAGATGATGCCGAAGAACGGCAGCGCGATGATGTACACCTCTGGGTGTCCGAAGAACCAGAAGAGGTGCTGCCACAACAGGGCGCCGCCGTTGGCCGCGTCGAAGACGTGCGCACCGAACTTGCGGTCCGCCTCCAGCGCGAAGAGCGCGGCGGCGAGCACCGGGAAGGCCAGCAGGACCAGGACACCGGTCAGCAGGACGTTCCAGGTGAAGATCGGCATGCGGAACATCGTCATGCCGGGCGCGCGCATGCAGATGATCGTGGTGATGAAGTTGACCGAGCCGAGGATCGTGCCGAAGCCGGAGAAGGCCAGACCCATGATCCACATGTCGGCGCCGATGCCCGGCGAGCGGACCGCGTCCGACAGCGGGGAGTAGGCGAACCAGCCGAAGTCGGCGGCGCCGTTGGGCGTCGCGAAACCGGCCACCGCGATGGTCGAGCCGAAGAGGTACAGCCAGTACGCGAACATGTTCAGCCGCGGGAACGCCACATCGGGCGCACCGATCTGCAGCGGCATGATCCAGTTCGCGAATCCGGCGAACAGCGGCGTCGCGAACATCAGCAGCATGATCGTGCCGTGCATCGTGAACGCCTGGTTGAACTGTTCGTTCGACATGATCTGCGTGCCCGGTCGGGCCAGCTCGGCGCGCATGAAGAGCGCCATGATCCCGCCGATGATGAAGAACACGAACGACGTGACCAGGTACATCGTGCCGATGGTCTTGTGGTCGGTGGTGGTGAGCCACTTGACGACCACGTTGCCCGGCTGCTTGCGCCGTACCGGCAGCTCGTTCTCGTACGAGTCAGCTGCGGCGGCACCCTGGGATTCGTTGAGGATGCTCACAGTTTATTCGTCTCCGCGTTCCGGGCCGGGTCGGTCTGCTTGATGCCGGCCGGGAGGAAACCGGTCTGCCCCTTCTCCGCCAGCTCCTTCAGGTGCGCCCGGTACTTCTCGGGCGAGACCACCTTGACGTTGAAGAGCATCCGGGAGTGGTCGACGCCGCAGAGCTCGGCACACTTGCCCATGAAGGTGCCTTCTTGGGTCGGGGTGACCTCGAAGACGTTGGTGTGGCCCGGGATGACGTCCTGCTTGAACAGGAAGGGGACCACCCAGAAGGAGTGGATGACGTCGTTCGACGACAGGATGAAGCGGACCTTCTCGCCCTTGGGCAGGACGAGGGTCGGCCCCGGGTTCCCCGTCTGCGGGTTGCGGTCGCCGGGGACGCCCTTCTGGTAGACGCCTTCGGCGCCCGCCGGGAAGTCCTTGGTGAAGCGGTCCGGGATGGAGTCGAGCTCCTTGGGGACCTGCGTCATCGTCTGCGGTTCGGCCTCGTTCGCACCCTCCGCCTTGGGCAGCGCCCTCCGCTTGGGGGTGTTGGCGTCGCCGTCGACGTTCTCGACGTAGTTGAAGCCCCAGCTCCACTGGAAGCCGACCACGTTGATCGTGTGCGCCGGCTTGGGGGAGAGGGCGAGCAGCTTCGACTCGTCACGCGCGGTGAAGTAGAAGAGCACGGAGACGATGATCAGCGGGACCACGGTGTACAGCGCCTCGATGGGCATGTTGTACCGGGTCTGCGCGGGAACTTCGATCTTCGTCCGGGTGCGCCGGTGGAAGATGACGCTCCACAAGATCAGGCCCCACACCAGGATGCCCGTGATGAGCGCGGCCGCCCAGGATCCCTGCCACAGGGAGAGGATGCGCGGAGCCTCCTCGGTCACCGGGGTCGGCATTCCGAGGCGGGGGAAGTCTTTCCATGTATACGAGCAACCAGTGGCGGTCGCCAGGACCACGCCCGCAGTCAGCGCCTGCAGCAGCTTCCGCCGCATCGGGCGCCGCGGCGAGCGGTCGGAGCCGTAGGGACTCACGTAGCGCCTTCCCGAGAGTCTCGGCCCGCGCGGCCGGCCGCGGCCGTGTTCGGGTCGGTCGCCGGCCCTGACGCAGGCAGGGGTTTGGATGTTTATGCGGACCAAACCCTACTGGACGCTATTTGGGGTCGCGCGGGGAGGGTGCCCAACGCGCCGCTACTGACCCCGAAGGGGTGGTTCCGCCGTCCGGGGGACCGCGCGAACGGCCCTGAACGGGCGCCTGCGGACGGCAACTGACGGCCCCTGACCCCGGCTCCGGCGAGGCTCCGGTTAGCGTGGCCGGATGCCGTACTTCGACAGCGCGTCCGCCGCTCCCCTGCACCCCGTGGCCCGGCAGGCGCTGCAGGCCTCCCTCGACGAGGGCTGGGCCGATCCGGCCCGGCTGTACCGGGAGGGCAGGCGCGCCCGGCTGCTCCTGGACGCGGCGCGCGAGGCGGCCGCGGAGGCGGTGGGGTGCCGGGCCGACGAGCTCGTGTTCACTCCTTCGGGAACGCACGCGGTTCACACGGGTGTCGCGGGGGCCCTCGCCGGCCGCCGGCGCGTCGGCGGCCATCTGGTCCTGTCCGCGGTCGAACACAGTTCTGTACTGCACGCGGCGGCGGCGCACGCGGCGGCCGGGGGCACGGTCACGGAGGTCGCGGTCGACCGGCTCGGTGCGGTGACGGCGGCGGGCTACCGCGCGGCCCTGGGCGCGTCGACCGCGCTGGCCTGCCTCCAGACGGCCAACCACGAGGTGGGCACCGTCCAGCCGGTGGCGGAGGTGGCCGAGGTCTGCGCGGAGGCCGGGGTGCCGCTGCTGGTCGACGCCGCGCAGTCGCTGGGCTGGGGCCCGGTGGAGGGCGGCTGGTCCGTACTGGCCGCCAGTGCGCACAAGTGGGGCGGACCGCCCGGGGTCGGCCTGCTCGCGGTCCGCAAGGGGGTCCGCTTCGCCCCCCGACACCCGGCGGACGAGCGGGAGTCGGGCCGCTCCCCCGGCTTCGCGAACCTCCCCGCGATCGTGGCGGCGGCGGCCTCGCTGCGGGCCGTCCGGGCGGAGGCGGAGGCGGAGGCCGCCCGGCTGAGGGTCCTGGTGGACCGGATCCGGCGGCGGGTGGTGCGCCTGGTCCCGGACGTGGAGGTGGTCGGCGACGCGGACCGCCGCCTCCCCCACCTGGTCACCTTCTCCTGCCTGTACGTCGACGGGGAGAGCCTGCTGCACGAGCTGGACCGGGCCGGCTTCTCGGTCTCCTCGGGCTCCTCGTGCACCAGCTCCACGCTGACCCCCAGTCACGTACTGCGGGCGATGGGGGTGCTGTCGGAGGGCAACGTACGGGTGTCCCTGCCGCCGGGAACCACGGCGGAGGAGGTCAACGCCTTCCTGGAGGTGCTGCCGGGCGCGGTCGCGGGCGTACGGGAGAGGCTCGGCGCGGGCGGGGAGGCCCCGGCCGCGCCGGAGGCGGACTCCCTGGAGCTGGACGCGCTCGGCCTGCGGTGCCCGCAGCCGGTGATCGAGCTGGCCCGGGCCGTCGGGCGGGTGCCGGTGGGCGGCACCGTGACCGTGGTCTCCGACGACGAGGTGGCCCGGCTGGACGTCCCGGCCTGGTGCGCGATGCGGGGGCACGCCTACCTGGGCGAGGCCGCCCGCCCCGCGGGCACGGCGTACACGGTCCGCCGCCTCCACTGACCGGGCTCCGCGCCCCGGTCGCGGGCGGGGCTCGGACAGTGCGGCGGCGGCCGCGCACGGCGTCCCGGGGCGGCTACGCGGCCAGGTGGGTGCGGACCTCCGCCGCGGCCTCGTCGCCGTACGCCTTGGTGAAGCGCTCCATGAAGTGGGCCCGGGCCAGGGTGTACTCCTGGGTGCCGAGCGTCTCGATGACCAGCGTCGCCAGCATGCAGCCGACCTGCGCCGCGCGCTCCGGGCCGACGCCCCAGCCGAGCCCGGTCAGGAACCCGGCGCGGAAGGCGTCGCCGACGCCCGTCGGGTCGACCTTCGCGGTCTCCTCGGGGCAGCCGACCACGATCGGGGCCTCGCCGGCCCGCTCGATCCGGACGCCGCTGGAGCCGAGGGTGGTGACCCGGGTGCCGACCTTGGCGAGGATCTCCGCGTCCGTCCAGCCCGACTTCGACTCGATGAGGCCCTTCTCGTACTCGTTCGAGAAGAGGAAGGTCGCGCCCTCCATGAGGGTGCGGATGTTGTCGCCGTCCATCCGGGCGATCTGCTGCGAGAAGTCGGCGGCGAAGGGGATGCCCCGCGTCCGGCACTCCTCGGTGTGGCGCAGCATCGCCTCGGGGTCGTCCGCGCCGATCAGGACCAGGTCCAGGCCGCCCACGCGGTCGGCCACGGCCTTGAGCTCGATCAGGCGGGCCTCGCTCATCGCGCCCGTGTAGAAGGAGCCGATCTGGTTGTGGTCGGCGTCCGTGGTGCAGACGAAGCGCGCGGTGTGCAGCACCTCGGAGATGCGGACGGACTCGGTGTCGACGCCGTGCCGGTCCAGCCAGGCCCGGTACTCGTCGAAGTCGTAGCCGGCCGCGCCCACCAGGACCGGGCGGCTGCCGAGCTGACCCATGCCGAAGCAGATGTTCGGGCCGACACCGCCCCGCCGGACGTCGAGGTTGTCGACGAGGAAGGAGAGGGAGACCGTGTGCAGCTGGTCCGCGACCAGCTGGTCGGCGAATCGGCCGGGGAAGGTCATGAGGTGGTCGGTGGCGATGGAGCCGGTGACTGCGATGCGCACGGCGTGGACGCTCCTGCGGAGGACGGCAAGGGACAGTCAAAACTACCCCGTCGACGGCGGCGGGCCGACCGGCCGAAACTACCCCGTAGTAGCTCTTTCTTCCCGTGAGTGGCCGTGCCTACGGTGCCCACATGACCTACACCGACGGTTTCGGCTACACCGAGTACACCGCCGACGCGCGCGTCGCGGAAGGCCCGCGCCAGGCCGGCTTCACCCGCCTGCTGGGCGACTGCGCCCGGATGGCCCCGCACTGGGCGGTCCCGGCGGGCCCCCGGCCGGCCCGGGTGGCGCCCTCGCAGATCCACGGGATCAGCGTGCCCCCGGCGTCGGCGCGGCTGATCGCCTCGACCGCCGCGTACGGGGACCAGTAGCGGGCCGGGGGAACCGCTTGCGCGTCTGTTCCGTCACACCCGCGTCAGTACGACGGACAGGTGAAGGAGCGATGCGGTGACCGGCGAGCAGTCCGACCAACCCGACACATCACGCGGCGCACGGCGGCGGCCCGCCTGGGCCATCGGCTCGATCGCGGCGGCCGTCCTGCTGGCGGGCGGCGGTACCGCCTACTGGGCGTCCACCGCCCACGGGGACGGTGCGCCGGCCGGCCGTACGGGCGACAGCGCGGCCGCGGCCCCCCGCGAGGCCGGGAGCCCCTCGGGGCCCGGCATCGCCCCCGGTGAGCCCGATCCGGCCGGCGGCGGGGTGGTCTACCGGGCGGACGTGAGACTTCCGGAGGCTCCGGCGACCGCGCCCGCCTTCGCCGCGTCCGGCGAGGTGACGGCGGAGGAGGTGGCCCGGCTCGCCGCCGCCCTCGGCGTCCCCGGCGCTCCGCGGCTGACGGGCGACGTCTGGCTGGCCGGAGAGGCCGCCGACGGCTCGGGGCCCCGGCTCACGGTGACCCGCACGGCGCCCGGGACCTGGAACTTCGACCGCTTCCGGGGCCGGGGGCCGGGCGACGGCACGGGCAGCGGCGTCGGGGACGACTGCGTCCGCGGCAAGGACACCTGCGGCCCGGCCACCCTCCCCCGGGACTCCGGCGGGGCGGGTTCCGACGGGGCCGGCCCCGGCACGGCGGGCTCCGGCGCGCCGGTGTCGGAGGAGGCCGCGAAGGCCGCCGCCGCTCCCGTGCTGGCCGCCGCGGGCCAGGCCGGGGCGAAGTCCGACGCCCGGCTGGTCCAGGGCTCGGTCCGGGTGGTCTCGGCGGACCCGGTGGTCGGCGGGCTGCCCACGCAGGGCTGGTCCACGAAGGTGGGCGTCGGCGCCGACTCCTCGGTGGTGTCGGGCAGCGGCGAGCTGAAGGCTCCCGTCCGGGCCGCGGAGCAGCCGGTGGTGGGCGCCGTCGAGGCGCTGGCCAGGCTGAACGCCCGCTCGGGCGGCTCGGACGGCACCGGTCCCGCCCCGAGCGCCTGCGCGACCACGGTGCCGCTGGAGCCGGACGCCCCGGCGGGGGCGACGGACACCGCGCCCTGCAAGGCGGAGCCGCGGCCGGTGAAGCCGCCGCGGACGGAGACGGTCAAGGGCGCCGTGCTCGGTCTGGTCCCGGGGACGGTGGAGGGCTCACGGGGCCTGGTCCCGGCCTGGCACTTCGAGGTGGCCGGCAGGGACGGCGGCCCCGGCCGCACGGTGACGGAGCCCGCGGACGCCCGGGAGAGCACGCCCGGCCCGAAGGACGGCCGTACCGTGCCCGGGTTCTCGTACGCGGAGGCCGACCGGAAGCTGACGGTGAACTTCTGGGGCAGCCCGTGCAGCACCTACGCCGTGGAGGCGCGGGAGCAGGCCGGCTCGGTCCTGGTGAAGGTCACGGACACCCCGAGCAAGCCGGGCCAGGCCTGCATCATGATCGCGCAGGAGATGTCCCTGACCGCGACGCTCCAGCAGCCGCTGGGCGACCGGAAGGTGCTGGACGCGACGACGGGCAAGCCGCTGCCCCGCCAGTAGGCGGTGCGCGGTACGCGACGAGGGCCCGCCTCCGGTCGATGCGACCGGAGGCGGGCCCTCGTCGTACGGAGGGGTCCAGGCCTAGCTGAACGAGTCGCCGCAGGCGCAGGAGCCGGTGGCGTTGGGGTTGTCGATCGTGAAGCCCTGCTTCTCGATGGTGTCGACGAAGTCGATCGAGGCGCCGTGCAGGTACGGGGAGCTCATCCGGTCGGTGACGACCTTCACTCCGTCGAAGTCCTTGACGACGTCGCCGTCGAGGGAGCGCTCGTCGAAGAAGAGCTGGTAGCGCAGGCCCGAGCAGCCGCCGGGCTGGACGGCGACGCGGAGCGCCAGGTCCTCGCGGCCTTCCTGCCCCAGCAGGGTCCTGACCTTTTCGGCGGCGGCGTCGGACAGGAGGATGCCGTCGCTCACGGTGGTCTTGTCGTCCTGTACGGACATCTGCATTCACTCCCGAAGTGGGCGGCTCCCCGCCTCAGGCAGGGAAACGTCGGACTCTTGCCGTCGGTGGCAACGAGCGGGGTCGCGGATTCATTCCGGACCCGACGCTTGTCTCAGACATTCATGCTCGCACACCACACGCGGAGGGGGGGTGCGTGCGGCCGGCGGCGGGGGCGGGGAAGCGGCCGGGGCGCCCGCGGGGCGCGGCACGGGCTAATTCGTCACATTGACGCTATCGGCATCGTCAAACTGACGTGAAGCGGTTATGATAGATAGCGTCAAATAGACGAGAAGTCGAAGCGATGCCCTCCAGAATTCCCCTTGTCGCAGAACAGAAAGGGTGCGTGTCGTGACCACCGCCCAGCCCTTGGACGTCCAGCCGACGCCCCTTGCCCTGCTGCTGCTCGGCCGCGAGGCCGACCCCAAGAGCGAGCGCGGGGTGGAATGCCCCGGCGACCTGCCCTCGCCGTCGGACCCGAACCTGGTGGAGCGCGCCCGCGCGGCCAAGGAGAAGCTCGGGGACAAGGTCTTCATCCTCGGCCACCACTACCAGCGCGACGAGGTCATCGAGTTCGCCGATGTGACCGGCGACTCCTTCAAGCTGGCGAAGGACGCGGCCGCCCGCCCGGAGGCCGAGTACATCGTCTTCTGCGGCGTGCACTTCATGGCCGAGTCCGCGGACATCCTCACCTCGGACGCCCAGAAGGTCGTCCTGCCCGACCTCGCCGCGGGCTGCTCGATGGCCGACATGGCCACCGCCGAGCAGGTCGCCGAGTGCTGGGACGTGCTGACCGAGGCCGGCGTCGCCGGGACCACGGTCCCGGTCTCGTACATGAACTCCTCCGCCGACATCAAGGCCTTCACCGGCAGGCACGGCGGCACGATCTGCACCTCGTCCAACGCGAAGAAGGCCCTGGAGTGGGCCTTCGCGCAGGGCGAGAAGGTGCTCTTCCTCCCGGACCAGCACCTGGGGCGCAACACCGCCGTCCGCGACATGGGCATGTCCCTGGACGACTGCGTGCTCTACAACCCGCACAAGCCGAACGGCGGCCTGACCGCCGAGCAGCTGCGGAACGCCAAGATGATCCTGTGGCGCGGGCACTGCTCGGTCCACGGCCGCTTCTCGGTCGAGTCGGTCGAGGACGTCCGCGCCCGCATCCCCGGCGTGAACGTCCTGGTCCACCCCGAGTGCAAGCACGAGGTCGTGGCGGCCGCCGACTACGTCGGCTCGACGGAATACATCATCAAGGCCCTGGAGGCGGCCCCGGCAGGCTCCAAGTGGGCCATCGGCACCGAGCTGAACCTGGTCCGGCGCCTGGCGAACCGATTCGCCGCCGAGGACAAGGAGGTCGTCTTCCTCGACAAGACGGTCTGCTTCTGCTCGACCATGAACCGCATCGACCTCCCCCACCTGGTGTGGACCCTGGAGTCCCTGGCCGAGGGGAACCTGGTCAACCGGATACAGGTCGACAAGGAGACGGAGAGCTTCGCGAAGCTCGCCCTGGAGCGGATGCTCGCCCTGCCGTAGCGCGGGGCCCTGCCCGCGAACGCCGGAGGGGCGGCCCCGCACGGGGCCGCCCCTCCGGCGTTCGCCCGGGCGGACGCGGCCCGCCCGCGGCGGCCTACTCGGCGCGCGGCCGGACCAGTCCCGATTCGTACGCGACGACGACCAGTTGGGCCCGGTCGCGGGCGCCGAGCTTGGCCATCGCGCGGTTCACGTGGGTCTTGACGGTCAGCGGGCTGACCTCCAGCCGGCCGGCGATCCCGTCGTTGGAGAGTCCCGCCGCGACCAGGACCAGCACCTCGCGCTCGCGGCCGGTGAGCGCGGCGAGCCGTTCGGCGTGCGCGGCCCCGGCGGCGGGCGCGTCGGAGCGGCCGCCCTGGGCGAGGAAGGTGGCGATGAGGCCCTTGGTGGCCGCCGGGGAGAGCAGTGCCTCGCCGGCGGCGGCGACGCGGATGGCGTTGAGCAGCTCGTCGGGCTCGGCTCCCTTGCCCAGGAAGCCGGAGGCGCCCGCCCGCAGGGCCGAGACCACGTACTCGTCGACCTCGAAGGTCGTCAGCATCACGACGCGCACGGCGGCGAGGTCCGGGTCGGCGCTGATCAGCCGGGTGGCGGCGAGTCCGTCGGTGCCGGGCATCCGGATGTCCATGAGGACGACGTCGGGGAGTTCGCGCCGGGCGAGCTCGAAGGCCTGGGCCCCGTCGCAGGCCTCGCCGACGACCTCCATGTCGGTTTCGGAGTCCACGAGGACCCTGAAGGCGCTGCGCAGCAGCGCCTGGTCGTCTGCGAGCAGCACCCTGATGGGCGCGTCGCCCCGCGTCTGACTCCCCGTCTCGTCCACCCCCCGAGGGTACGGGCACGCACCGGCGCGCCCGGGCCGAGGGGGCGCGGGCCGTCCCCCCGCCGGGCCTCAGCCGAGGGCCACGGCGATCAGGAGGGTGGTGGCGGCGATCTCGGACAGCGCCCCGAAGACGTCCCCGGTGACTCCGCCGAAGCGGCGGACACAGCGGCGCAGGAGCAGCTCGGCGGTCAGCAGGGCGGCGGCCACGGCGGCGGCGGCCTGGACCGCCGCGGGCGGGCCCAGCGGGAGCGCGGCGAGCGCCGCCGCCCCCGCGACCAGGGCGGTCAGGGCCGCCGCCGCGCCGCGCGGGACCACGCCGGCGACCGCCGCGCCCAGGCCCCCGGACCGGGCGGCGGGAATGCCCTCGCGGGAGGCGAGGGTCATGGCGAGGCGGGCGGTGACGGCTGCCAGTACGGCCGCGAGGGCGCCCCGCGCCCAGCTCTCGGCGTACACGTCGGCCAGGGCGGCGACCTGTACGAGCAGGACCAGCAGCAGGGCCACGACGCCGAAGGGGCCGATGTCGGACTGTTTCATGATGCGCAGCGCGGCCTCGGCCGGCTTGGCGCTGCCGAGGCCGTCCGCGGTGTCGGCGAGACCGTCGAGGTGCAGGCCCCGGGTGAGGGCGGCCGGTACGGCGACGGTCACGGCGGCGGCGAGCAGCGGGCCTCCGCCGAGCACCAGCAGGAGCACCCCGGGCACGGCCGCGAGCAGGCCCACGACCAGTCCGGCGAGCGGGGCGCAGGCCATGCCGGAGCGGGCGGCGGGGCGGTCCCAGCGGGTGATGCGGGCCGGGAGCACGGTGAGGGTGCCGAAGGCGAAGCGGACGCCGTCGCGCAGGGAGGCGCGTTCGGAGGGAGGCGTCGGGGGCGGGTCGTCGAACGAATCTGTCATCGGCGCGAACGCTACCCGCTGGCCCCGGGCGGTAAATTACCCCATACCGACAAAATCGGGAGCGGCCGCACGGAGAGCTGGGGCGATGGGTCACTGGTGGTACCGCAACATCGTCGAACCGGGGAAGCTGCCCCTGCTCCTCGCGTTGCTCTCGTTCGTGACGTCCTTCCTCGTCACCCGCGTGATCACCCGGCTGATCCGGGCCGGGCGGGGGCCGTTCAAGAACGTCACCCCGGGCGGGGTCCACATCCACCACGTGGTGCCGGGCGTGATCCTCGTGATCATCGGGGGCTTCGGCGCGATCGGCAGCAGCGGGCACAGCTTCGGCGCGGGGCTCTCGGCCGTGGTCTTCGGGCTGGGGGCGGGCCTGGTGCTGGACGAGTTCGCCCTGATCCTGCACCTCGACGACGTCTACTGGAGCGAGCAGGGCCGCAAGAGCGTGGAGATCGTGGTGCTGACGGCCGCCCTGGTGGCCCTGGTGCTCGGCGGGTTCCTGCCCTTCGGGGTGAACGACCTGACCGCGGACGAGCGGCAGAGCCGCGGTCTGGTGGTCATGAACACGGCCACCAACTTCTTCCTGGCCCTGATCGCGCTGTGGAAGGGGAAGGCCCGCACGGCGTTCTTCGGCACGGTCATCCCGTTCGTGGGGCTCATCGGCGCCGTCCGCCTCGCCCGGCCCGGGTCCCCGTACGCGAAGAGGTTCTACGAGAACCGCCCGCGCGCCCGTGCCAAGGCCCGGCTGCGCGCCTTCCACCACGACCGGCGGTGGGCGGCCCCGCGCCGGAGGTTCGAGAACTTCATCGGCGGCACGCCCGACGAGGAGCGGCCCGCCGTCACGGCGGCGGAGAAGCCGCCCGGCCCATGAGGCGCCACCGCGCCCATACACGTACGGCGGGCCCGCCCCGAAAAAGGGGCGGGCCCGCCGTACGTGCCGGTGGCCGGGGTCAGCCCGGGATCAGGCCGTCGTCGCGCAGCATCTCCCTGACCTCGTCCAGACCCGCGTCCGGACCGGGCAGGATCAGCTCGGACGGCTCAAGCGCCTCGTCGGGAAGCGGGTCGCCCAGCCGTCGGACGGCTTCGAGCAGCGCACCCAGCGTGCGCCGGAAGCCCTCCTGGTCGCCGCTCTCGATCTCCACGAGCAGCTCGTCGTCCAGCCTGTTGAGCTCGGCGAGGTGGCTGTCGGCCACCTCCACCTGGCCCTCCCCCATGATGCGGACAATCATGACGGGCCCCGTCCTACTGCTTGTCGAACCGGTGCTGGGTCTGGGACGGCTGGCCGGTGCCCGGCGCACCGCCCTCGATGGCCGGCGCGGACGGGCCGCCCGCCAGTTCGGCCTTCATGCGCTGGAGCTCCAGCTCCACGTCCGTACCGCCGGAGAGGCGGTCCAGCTCGGCCTGGATGTCGTCCTTGGAGCCGAGGCCGCTCCGGTCGTCGAGCGCACCGGAGGCCAGCAGCTCGTCGATCGCGCCGGCGCGCGCCTGGAGCTGCGCGGTCTTGTCCTCGGCCCGCTGGATGGCCAGGCCGACGTCGCTCATCTCCTCGGAGATGCCCGAGAAGGACTCCGCGATCCGGGTCTGCGCCTGGGCCGCGGTGTAGGTGGCCTTGATGGTCTCCTTCTTCGTCCGGAAGGCGTCGACCTTCGCCTGCAGGCGCTGGGAGGCGAGCGTGAGCTTCTCCTCCTCGCCCTGGAGGGTCTGGTGCTGCACTTCCAGGTCGCTGACCTGCTGCTGGAGGGAGGCGCGGCGGGCCAGGGCCTCGCGGGCCAGGTCCTCGCGGCCGAGGGCGAGGGCCTTGCGGCCCTGGTCCTCCAGCTTGGCCGACTGGCCCTGCAGCTGGTTCAGCTGCAGCTCCAGGCGCTTGCGGGAGGTCGCCACGTCGGCGACGCCGCGGCGCACCTTCTGCAGCAGCTCGAGCTGCTTCTGGTAGGAGTAGTCGAGGGTTTCGCGCGGGTCCTCGGCCCGGTCAAGGGCCTTGTTCGCCTTCGCGCGGAAGATCATCCCCATACGCTTCATGACACCGCTCATGGGCTTCGCGCGCCCCCTTCTGACGGACTTCGCTCCAGGTCACCAACAAGACCCACAGTACGGGCCCTGTCTCCATTACCGCACTGTTCGAGCACGGATGCGCTCCTCCTCCAGGACGACTGCATCCGCGCCGTGTCAGGCGTGAGGAGTAGGTGGTCCCAGGAGAGTGCTCCCCCGCGGGGGCCGTACACAGAGTGAAGACGCACGCCGTTGCCGGATCGTTCCCCACCGGGGTGGGGCCCGTGCCCGCAACCACGTACGCTTGGGTTTTGTGTTTGGTAGCCGCTCCTCCAAGGAAGAGAAGGCCGCCGCCACCGACAAGGTGAGCGCCGACCTCTCGCAGCCCCGTGATCCGCAGGCCCCCAAGGGCCGCCCTACGCCGAAGCGTGCTGTGGCCCAGTCGCAGCGCAAGGCCGTGGTGGCCTCGACCGGCAATCGCAAGGAGGATGCCAAGCGAGCCCGTGAGCGCCGTCGCGTGGAGATGGCCAAGCAGCGCGAGGCGCTGGCCAACGGCGACGAGCGTTACCTCCCCGCCCGCGACAAGGGCCCCGTCCGCCGGTTCGTCCGCGACTACGTGGACTCCCGCTTCTCGGTCGCCGAGATGTTCCTGCCGCTGGCCGTCGTCATCCTGGTGCTGAGCATGGTGCGGGTCGCCCAGCTCCAGAGCATCGCGCTGGTGTTGTGGATGGGCGTGATCGCCCTGATCATCGTCGACTCCGCCGGTCTGGTGTTCCGCCTCCGCAAGGCGCTCATCGCGCGCTTCCCGGACGAGCCCCGTCGCGGCGCCATCGCGTACGGCCTCATGCGCACCCTCCAGATGCGCCGGCTGCGCCTGCCCAAGCCGCAGGTCAAGCGCGGGGAACGGCCCTGAGTCCAGCGACCCCCGGGGCAGCCGTGCCGGGAGGGGGCTTCTCGGCAGGCGCCCGGACCTGGCTGGAGGGCCTGGGCGGACTGCGCAACGCCGTCCGCCAGGAGCTCGTGGGCCGGCAGGTCGAGGAGCAGATCGCGCAGCGCTTCCCCGTGGGGCAGCGGCTGCGCGTGCTCGACGTGGGCATGGGCCAGGGCACCCAGGCGCTGCGGCTGGCGCGTGCCGGCCACAAGGTGACGGGGCTGGAGCAGGACCCCGGCATGCTCGCGGTCGCCCGCGAGGCACTGGAGGCGGAGCCCTCCGGGATTCGCGACCGGGTCCGCCTCATGGAGGGCGACGGCCGCGAGACCGGCGCCCACTTCGTGCCGGGCAGCTTCGACGTGGTGCTGTGCCACGGGGTGCTGATGTACGTGGCCGAGTCGGACGCCATGCTCGCCGGGCTGGCCCGGATGCTGGCCCCCGGGGGTCTGCTGTCCCTGCTGGTGCGCAATGGCGACGCGCTCGCCATGCGGCCCGGCCTGGCCGGCGACTGGGCGGGCACGCTGGCCGCCTTCGACGGCGTCGACTACACGAACCGGCTGGGACTGGACGTGCGCGCCGACCGGCTGGCCGGGCTGACGGCCACCCTCTCCGGCATCGGAGCCCCGCTCCAGGCCTGGTACGGGGTGCGCGTCTTCACCGACGGGACCGAGGCCGGCGAGAACCTCCCGCCCGACGAGGAGCTGGAGCTGCTGCTGGCCGCGGAGGACCGGGCCGGGCGGACCGACCCGTACCGGGGGGTCGCCGCCCTGCTGCACCTGTGCGGCGTACGCGGCTGATCCGCGGCCCCGCCGCTCCGGGGCGGTGGCGGCCCGGTTCCGGCCGGACCGCCGCCCGCCCCGGAGGCGGTCAGGCGTCGAGCGCCGCGCGCAGGCTCATCGTGTAGAGCTCGGTCCCGCTGTCGTCGGACAGCTTCACCTGCTCGGTGCCGCCCTCCAGCAGGTCCTTCCAGTACTCGCCGATCCAGGACTCCGCGTCGCCCTGCGTGGTGAACTCCTCCGGCACCACCGACGGGCTCGCCTCGCTGCCGTCGGCCGTCTCGAACCGCCACGTCCACGCCATGTCCGCCTCCGTTGCTCGTCCGCTGCTCGCACGCTTCTCGTCTTGAGTGTGCCCGCAGAGTAACCGGGCGCGCACCACTCTCGTGGACGCGGGAGGATCATCCTGTGGAACTCACTCTGCTCGGCACCGGCACACCCGAGGGGCTGCCCCGCCCCGGCTGTCCCTGCGCTGCCTGCGCGCTCTCCGTCGGCACCCGGTCCCGTGCGGCCACGGCCGTCCTGGTGGACGGTGCGCTGCTGCTCGACCTGACCCCGGGGGCGGTGCTGGCCGGTGCCCGGGCCGGCCATTCGCTGGCGGGCGTACGGCAGGTCCTGCTGACCCACCCGCACGACGGCCCGGCGGTGGAGCTGCCGGCCGGGCTGCCGGCGGCGGGCCGGGTGCCGGACGGGCGGGAGCTGGCGGTGATCTCCGGGCACCGGGTGCGGGCGGTGCCGATGGACGCGCCGGGCACCGGGTACGAGGTGACGGGCCCGGACGGCGCCAGGATGCTGTACCTCCCGCCCGGCGGGGCCCCCGCCGGCTGGGAGCCGTCCCGGACGGAGTCCGGGGGCGGCGCGGCCGGGCGGCGCCCGTACGACACGGTGCTCGCGGACGTGCTCGGCCGGCCCGAGGCCCTGGCCCGGCTGCGGGCGGGCGGTGCGGTCGGCCCGGCCACGGACGTGATCGCCGTCCACCTCGACCACGACACCCCGCCGGGCCGGGAGCTGGAGCGCCGGCTCGCGGCCGCCGGGGCCAGGGCGGTGCCGGACGGGACGACCGTGACCGTCGGGGACTACCGCGCGGTGCCGGACCTCCCGCGCCGGACGCTGGTGCTGGGCGGCGCCCGCTCGGGCAAGTCCTTCGAGGCGGAGCGGCGGTTGCAGTCCTTCCCCGGGGTGGTCTACGTGGCCACCGGCGGCGCCCGGGACGGGGACGCGGAGTGGGCGCAGCGCGTCGGGCTGCACCGGGAGCGGCGGCCGGCGACCTGGCGGACGGTGGAGACCTGCGAGCTGGTCCCGCTGCTGGGGTCAGGGGGGCCGCCGCTGCTCATCGACTGCCTGGCGCTGTGGCTGACCGATGCGATGGACCGGGCCGGGGCCTGGGACGACGAGGTCTGGGCCGCGCGCGGCCGGCAGCATGTGCAGGCCCGCACGGCCGAGTTGGCGGCGGCCGTCCGCGCGACCCGGCGGTCCGTGGTGCTGGTCAGCAACGAGGTGGGCTCGGGAGTCGTCCCCGCGACGGCCTCGGGGCGCCGCTTCCGCGACGAACTGGGCCGCCTCAACACCGCGGTCGCCGCCGAGTGCGAGCACGTCCTCCTGGTGGTCGCCGGGCAGGCGCTGGCGCTCAAGGACTGAGCCGGCCGGCGGGACCTGACCGATACGCACCACGCCCCCGGGGGGCGGGCCTCACCGGCTGTACTCTCTGGCAGATGAGCACGCTGAATCTCGACGACTTCTCCGATCTGATCGAGCGCCCCGACGGGGGCGTCCGTCGTGATGCCGAGGAACGCCGTGAACGGCTGGCCGTGCCGCCCGGCGCGCTGGGCCGGCTCGACGAACTCGCCGAGTGGCTCGCCGCCGCCCAGGGGCAGGTCCCGGTCAGGCCGGTCGAGCACCCCCGGGTCGTGCTCTTCGCCGCCGACCACGGGATCGCCTCCCGGGGCGTCTCCGCGCGGCCCGCGGCCTCCGCCCACGAGCTGGTGCGGGCCGTGCTCGACGGGTCCAGCCCGGTCGCCGTCCTGGCCGGCCGGTTCGGGGCGGGCGTACGGATCGTGGACGCCGGGCTCGACTGCGACCCCGGGCTGCTCCCCGACGAGGTGGTCAAGCACCGGGTGCGGCGCGGCAGCGGCCGGATCGACGTGGAGGACGCGCTCACCGTCGAGGAAGCCCGGGACGCGCTGCGGCTCGGCATGCGGATCGCCGACGAGGAAGCGGACGCGGGGACGGACCTGATCGTCCTCGGGGACCTGAGCGTCGGCGGCACCACCGTCGCCGCCACCCTGGTCGCCGCGCTGTGCGGCACCGACGCCTCCGTGGTCACCGGCCGCGGCGGCTCGCCCATCGACGACCTCGCCTGGATGCGCAAGTGCGCGGCGGTCCGCGACGCGTTGCGCCGGGCCCGCCCGGTCCTGGGCGACCAGGTCGCCCTGCTCGCGGCGGTCGGCGGCGCCGACGTGGCCGCCATCACCGGCTTCCTGCTCCAGTGCGCGGTGCGCCGTACGCCGGTCATCCTCGACGGGGTCGTCTCGGCGGCCTGCGGACTGGTGGCGCAGCGGGCCGCGTTCCGGGCGCCGGACTGGTGGCTCGCCGGTCAGGCGAGCGGTGAGCCCGGCCAGGCCAAGGCGCTGGACCGGATGGCACTCAACCCCGTGCTCGACCACGGCGTCACCGTGGGAGAGGGCACCGGGGCACTGCTGGCCCTCCCCCTGGTCCAGGCGGCCGCCGCGCTCGCGGCGGAACTCCCGGCGGGGGCACCCCCGGACGAGGTCCGGGGGAGGGCGGCGCAGGAGCCGACGCAGTGAACAGCCGGGGCCCGCGGTCCTGACCGGGCCGTGGTCCTGACCGGGCCGTGGTCCTGATCGGGCCGTGGTCCCCGGACCGGCCCACCCGCGGACAGCGGCGCCCCATATGATCGACTTTTATGGGAGAGGTCCGTTCGAGCAGCGTAGACACCGGCCGCGGCGCCGCACAGGCCCCCGGCCCGGCATCCGGAAGGAAAGAGACCGGCGGTGGACCCGCCGGCAAGGGGGCGGGGGGCGGCCGGGAGACCGGCCGGGGGAGCACCCGTTCACGACGCGGCGCGGCGTTCGCCGTCTGGTACCTGCGCGCCGTGACCTTCGTGAACTTCCTCAGCGCGGTGTGGCTTTCGCTCGGACAGGACCTGCGCCGGCACAACAGCGAGGACTTCTACACTCCGTACCTGCTCACGGCCGGCTTCGCCTCCGGCCTGTTCTCCCTGCTGCTGGCCGTCACCATGGGCCGGCGCAAGCGCGCCGCGTGGATCCTGAACCTGGCGGTGTCCGGGGCACTGCTGCTGGCCTTCGCCACCGCGGCCTTCGCCCCCTGCGCCGGCTGGGGCGCCGACCTCTGCTACCCGGAGTTCCGGGACCACGCCCAGAACTGGGTGTCCCTCGGCCTGACCGCCGCCTTCGTCGCCGCCCTGCTGCTGGGCCGCCGCGAGTTCTACGCCCGCGGCGACCGCTCCAACCCGGCGCTGGCCACCGCCGTCGCCGCCGTCGGCCTGCTGGTCACCTCGCTGGTCGCGGCGCTGCTCGTCGGCGCCGCCAACACCCATCCCGACAGCGCCGAGGCGACCTTCCTGGCCCGTTGGCGGTACGGCGCGATGCGGCTGGTCACCCTGGCCCCGGACGACCTGGCCTCCCGTACGATCACGACGCCCGGCTGGGTGGACGTCACCGTCAACGTGATGTCGATGCTGCTGCTCCTCGCCGTGCTGTTCGCCGCCTTCCGCTCCCGGAGGGCCGTCGACCCGCTCTCCGAGGAGGACGAGCAGCGGCTGCGGGCGCTCCTCGCCAAGCAGGGCGACCGCGATTCGCTCGGCTACTTCGCGCTGCGCCGCGAGAAGTCCGTCATCTGGTCCCCCACCGGCAAGGCCGCCGTCACCTACCGCGTCGTCGGCGGTGTCTCGCTGGCCTCCGGCGACCCGATCGGCGATCCGGAGGCGTGGCCCGGCGCCATCGAGCCCTGGCTGGCCGAGGCCCGCGAGCACGGCTGGGTGCCCGCCGTGATGGGCGCGAGCGAGGAGGCCGGGCAGATCTACGCGCGGCACGGGCTCGACGCGCTGGAGCTGGGCGACGAGGCGATCGTGGAGACCGCCGAGTTCACCCTGGAGGGCCGCGCCATGCGGACCGTCCGGCAGGCGTACAACCGCGTCAAGCGGGCCGGGTACACGGTCCGCGTCCGGCGTCACGCCGACATCCCCGGTGACGAGATGGACGAGCTGCTGCGCCGTGCCGACGACTGGCGCGACGGGGCGACCGAGCGGGGCTTCTCGATGGCGCTGGGCCGGCTGGGCGATCCCGGTGACGGCCAGTGCGTGATGCTGGAGTGCACCGACGGCAACGGCGACCTGCGGGCGGTGCTGTCCTTCGTGCCGTGGGGGGCCAAGGGGCTGTCGCTGGACCTGATGCGCCGTGACCGGGACTCCGAGAACGGCCTGATGGAGTTCATGGTCATCGAACTGCTGGAGCGGTCGAAGGAGATCGGGGTCTCCCAGGTCTCGCTGAACTTCGCGATGTTCCGCTCCGTCTTCGAACGCGGGTCCAGGCTCGGCGCCGGTCCGGTGCTGCGGATGTGGCACTCGCTGCTGAGCTTCTTCTCCCGCTGGTGGCAGATCGAGTCCCTGTACCGGGCCAACGCCAAGTACCGGCCGATCTGGGAACCGCGGTTCATGCTCTTCGAGAAGAGTTCGGACCTGTTGCGGATCGGTGTCGCGGCCGGCCGGGCCGAAGGCTTCCTGGAGGCTCCCGGCCTGCCGAAGTGGCTGCACCGCAGACACCTGGAGACCCGCCGTTGACAGCGCGGACCTGCTGCGCACCCCGCTGTCGCCGTTCGTGAGCGGGTTCCCGCGCGCACCGGGCCGGGGCCGCGGGCGCGGCCCGGCAGGCCGTACCGTGTCGGGGTGACGACACACCTCGGGCCGCTGGGTCTCACCCGGCGCTGGACGCGGGCCCATCCGCTCGCCACCGACGCCGTGCTCGCGCTCGGCGCGTTCGTCGCGATGGTCGTGGGGTCCTTCGCCGATCCGCACGGTCCCCACGGGCCCACCTTCGGGACGCGCACGCCCGAGCCGTTCTCCCTGCTGCTGATGCTGCTCGGCGCGGCCGCCCTCGTGCTGCGGCGCCGCAGGCCCCGCACCGTACTTGCCGTCTCCTGCGGGCTCGCCCTGCTGGAGCTGACCACCGGGGAACCGCGGGCCCCCGTCGTCATGTGCGCGGTGATCGCGCTGTACACGGTGGCGGCACGCACCGACCGGCCCACGACCTGGCGGATCGGGCTGCTCACCATGGCGGGGCTGACGGGCGTGGCCATGCTGGCCGGGCCGCTGCCCTGGTACGCGCAGGAGAACCTCGGCATCTTCGCGTGGACGGGGATGGCCGCCGCCGCCGGGGACGCGGTCCGCAGCCGGCGGGCCTTCATCGACGCCATCCGGGAGCGGGCCGAGCGCGCCGAGCGCACCCGCGAGGAGGAGGCCCGGCGGCGGGTCGCCGAGGAGCGGCTGCGGATCGCCCGGGACCTGCACGACGTGGTGGCCCACCACATCGCCCTCGTCAACGTGCAGGCAGGGGTGGCCGCACACGTCATGGACAAGCGCCCCGACCAGGCCAAGGAGGCCTTGGCCCACGTACGGGACGCCAGCCGCTCGGCGCTCAACGAACTGCGGGCCACCGTGGGACTGCTGCGCCAGTCCGGCGACCCGGAGGCGCCCACGGAGCCCGCCCCGGGGCTGGCCGTCCTGGACGAGCTGGTGGACACCTTCCGGCACGCGGGCCTGCCGGTGGAGGTGGCCGTCCAGGTGGAGGGCCCGACCGGCGGCCCGCTGCCCGCGGCCGTGGACCTGGCGGCGTACCGGGTCATCCAGGAGGCCCTGACCAACGTGCGCAAGCACGCAGGGCCGGGGGCCCGCGCCGAGGTCAGCGTGGTGCGGGTCGGGCCGTCGGTGGAGGTGACGGTGCTGGACGACGGGGGCTCCTCGGCCGACCCGTCCCCGGAGCCGTCCGATCCGGGCGGCGGCCACGGGCTGCTGGGCATGCGCGAGCGGACCGGCGCGCTGGGCGGATCGTGCTTCACCGGCCCCCGCTACGGCGGCGGCTACCGGGTCCACGCGATCCTGCCGCTCTGAGGACGGGTGCGGGCAGGGGCACGGTTCAGCAGGGCTTGCGCCAGGCCCCCAGCTCGGGCTTCTTCTCCATGGAGCTGAGCTTCAGCCGGCGCGCGCGGTCGCAGAAGCGGTGTGCCGGCAGTTCGTACTCCACGTGGAAGACGGCCTTGCCGGCCTCCACGAAGGGGGTCAGCCGGTCGCACTCGTCGTACTGCGCGCACTGCTCGTTGACGGCGAAGTCGAAGTCGCCGACGAGCTCGGGGATCTGGTCGAGGTCGTTCTTCAGGCCGACGGCCAGTCCCCGGTCGTGGGCGAGCTTCGCGATGAGCCGGTTGTACGCCAGCTGGTGCGCGGCGGTGAGCGGGAAGCCCGAGGCGTTGCGGTAGGCGTCCATGTTGTCCGGCTCCACCGCGTCGAATCCCTTGTCGCGGCACATGTCGAACCTCTTGGCCATCAGCGGTTCCAGGTCGGCCGTCCGCCGGATGTCCAGCCAGCGCTCGCCCTCCCAGCCGTTGCCCCGGCCGAGCAGGTCCTCGGGGAAGGCGTCCGCGTCGGGGCGGAACTCCTCCCACGCGCCGGTGGACAGGTAGCAGATGGTCCTGCGGCCCGCCTTCCTCAGCGCGGCGACCTGTTCCGGGGTGGTGGTGAACCCGTCGACGTCGTAGACCGGCACGTCCACCGAGGTGTCGAGGCGTCCGGTGAGCTGCCACTGCCAGCCGGTCCCCGGCCGGGGCTGCCACCGCTCCCCCGGCGCCTGGCCGGGCCACGGCTCCGGCCCGGCGCCGTCCTCGTCGTCCGGTGTGGCCGTGCACGCGGCGAGCAGCAGGAGCGGGACGAGCAGCAGCAGGCCGGCGCGGGACCGCACCCGCGCGGGGAAACGGTTCATCCCGCCGCCTCCAGGGCGTACGGGAGGGTGCCCCACGGGTGTGCGCCGCTCCCCGGGACCGCGCAGTGCACGCCGGCGCCCCGCTCCTCGGCCAGTTCGGCGGCGGGCGCGCCCGGCGGGACGGCGTAGACGAGGTGGCAGAACCGCTGGGCGGGGTGGTCGGCGGTCCACGGCGGCACGGCGACGGCGTCGCGGTAGGCGTCCCAGGGTCCCTCGAAGGTGACGAGGAGGTCGGCGAGTTCGGCGTACCCGGGGTGCGGGTGGACCCCGTGGTTCAGCACGAGGGTGCGGGCGCCCGCGGCCCGTGCGGCGACGGAGAGCCGCGCGTAGTGCCCGAGCAGTTCCGGGTGGGCGGCGGCCTGGTCGAGGAAGGCGCCGTCGGTGCCGTACCAGTCGCGGTGGCGCAGCAGGTCCTGCACCACCTCGGCGTGCGGACGCCGCCCGTAGTCGGTGTCGGCGTACCCCAGGACGGGCACCCCGGCCTCGCGGAGCCGCTCCGCGACGAGGGCGAACCGCTCGTCGGGGGCGTCCCCCGGCCCGCTGTCGGGATTGAGCACCACGGAGTGCAGCCGGCCCGCGGAGCGGATGACCCGCTCCCAGGCCTCGGGGCGGTCGGCGGGGTGCTCGTAGAGCGGCACCAGCAGCATGGGGTCCTTCTTCTCGTACGGGGGACGGGAGGGTGGCAAGGGTCAGCGGTGGGCCGTGGCACGGCCCAGGAGCAGGCAGACCAGGACGGCCAGGGCGGCGGCCGCCGCGCCCGCCACCGCCAGTTGCACCAGCCGCGGCTGGCCGATTCCGGCCAGCAGGGCCAGGCTCTGGGCGACGGCGGCCGAGGCGCAGACCACCGCGGCGGGCCGGACCGCGCCGAAGGACTGGAGGAGCAGCCCGGTCCACATCACGGCGCCGAGCAGGAGCAGGGTGGCCACCCGGACGCCGGTCAGCCCCGGGGCGTCCGGCCAGAGCAGGGTCCCGGTCACGCCCAGGACCAGCACCACCGCCAGGTAGGCGGCCAGGCACCGGGCGAGGGTGGTGAGCATCCGGCGCCGGAACGCCCGGGGCGAGCGGGCCGCGCGCAGGCCGGCGAGGCTGCCGCTGCGGAACCGGTGCAGGAGCCATTCGGCGGGGCCCATGCTGAGCGTGAGGGCCACGGCCGAGGGGGCGGCGACGGCCTCGGCGGGGCCGCCCGCGAGCACCTCGCCGAGGGCCGCGTACAGCACGAGCAGGCCGGTGCCGAGGCCGAAGACCCCGTACGGGACGGAGTCGCCGAGCCGCGGCCCGCGCGGGGTGGACTGCTCCTCGGCGCCGCGCAGCATCCGCCACCGCACCGGGCCGTCGCCCGGCCGGCGCGCCGCCCGTCCCCGCACGCGCGCCGCGGCGCCCCGCACGCCCGCCGCCACCGGCAGTTCCCGTACGGCCAGTGCGCAGGCGGCGGCCAGCGACACGGCGAGCAGGGTCGTCCGCACCGGGACGGGCAGGTCCACGAAGAGCGCGAGGACGGCGCCGGCGGCCATCGGGCCGAGCGCGGCGAGCAGTGCCCGTTCGCGGCCCAGGACGAGCAGGACCGTGGCGGCGCCGACGTAGAGGGCCTGGCCCGCGGCGAAGGCGTACGAGAACGGCGGCCCGCCGGGCACCGCGAGCGCGGCGGCGGTGCCCAGCAGGGACCCGGCGGGGGCCCCGACGAGCAGGGTCCGCCCGGCGGCGGCCCGGTCGCCGAGGCCGAGCCAGGAGTACGCCCGGTGGGAGAGGGTCTGGTCCCAGACCCAGCCGATGAGGGCTCCCGCGAGCAGGGTCAGCGTCCCGGCGGGCAGGCCGAGGCGGTCCTTGGGGCCTTCGAGCAGCGGAGCGCCCAGGACGTAGGCCAGGCCGGGCAGCGCGAAGATGACCCCGCGCAGCAGGCAGGCGGTGAGGGAGACCTTCCAGGGGTCGGGGACGCCCTCGGGCTCGGGGAAGGAGCGGGGCACCCGGGCGTAGAGCTCCTCGGCGAGCGCGAAGGAGTCCCGGCGGCCGTAGGTGAGCCGGATGTACTCGTCGGTCATCCCGTCGGATTCGAGGACGGCCGCGATCTCGTCGGGGTGCACCGCGGCGGCGATGAACGCGCCGAGCCGCTCGGCGAGTTCCCCCAGCGGGTCGGCGGCCGGGACCCCGCGGCGGGGCCGCGGGACGGCCGGCAGCGTGTCGACCGCGCCGGTGGCCGCGGCGTCGGGGCCGACGGGCACCCGGCCGCCGTCCGGGCCGGGGGGCTTGAGCCACAGGGATCCGCTCACCGCAGGCTCCCTTCCCCGGACTCCGCCTGGGGGTGCCCCATGGCCGCGAGTTCCCGGTACCAGGGGTCGGCGAGGCGCTGGGTCCAGACGTCGCCCTCGTGGACGGGCAGGACGGGCTGGCCGGCGAGTTCCCGGTAGATGTGCCGGAAGCCGTCGACGGACTGGTGGAGGGTGAACTTCTCGACCACCCGCTTGCGGGACATCCGGCCCAGCTCGGCGCGGCGTTCGTCGTCGCGGAGCAGGGCGAGGGTGGCGCGGGCCATGGTCTCCGGTTCGCGGGGCGGGACGACGAGTCCGGTGTCGCCGACGGCCTCGCGGACCCCGCCGACGTCGGTGGAGACGGTGGTGCGGCCGCAGGACATGGCCTCGATGATGCTGAAGGGGAACCCCTCGCTGATGGAGGAGAGCATGACGACGGAGCCGGCCGCGTAGGCGCGGGCGACCTGCTCGATGCGTCCCTCGTAGCTGATCCCGTCGCCCACCCCCAGTTCGGCGGCGAGGTCCTCCAGCCGCAGCCGGTAGGCCTCGCAGCCGGCCGGGACCGGGCCGAAGAGGCGCAGCCGCAGGGCGGGCAGCTCCTCGCGCATGAAGGCGTAGGCCCGGATGAGGGTTTCGAGGTCCTTGATCGGGTCGATGCGGCCGCACCAGCTGAGGGTGGGCACCTCGGGCTCGGGGCCGGCCTCGGGGAAGGCGTGCGGGTCGACGCCGTTGTAGACGGTGCGGATGCGCTCGGAGTCGGCGCCCCCGCGCTCCTCCCAGCGGCGGTTGTACTGGTTGCACGGGGTGATCAGGTCGGCCTGCCGGTAGCCCTCGGTGTTCAGCTCGCGGTAGAAGCCGAGCATGAGCGCCTTGACGGGCCAGCGCTGTTGCGCGGTGCGGTAGCCCAGGTAGCGCTCGCGCAGGTAGATGCCGTGCTCGGTGAGGAGGAAGGGCACCCGGTCGAGGTGTTTGGCGGCGAGCGCGGGGAGGGTGGCGAGGCCGCTGCTGACGGCGTGCGCGACGCTGTCGGGCGGGATGCGTACGGTGAGCGGGCGCAGCGCGTGTTCCAGCAGGTCGGTGGCGGTGAGCGCGTCGTGGACGGTGGGCGCGGCCCCGGCGGTGCCGAGGCCGGGGCGGGTCCAGACGGCCATCAGGAGGCGGAGCACGGATTCGGAGCGCAGCGTCGGGGCGAGCCTCCCGGCGCGGGCGAGGAGGGCCAGTTCGCGCAGGGCGGTGGAGAATCCCCCGCGGGCCGGGTCGAGCAGGGAGAGCAGGAAGGTCTCGTAGACCTCGGTGAAGCGGCGGTGGGCCTTGCCGCGCAGGGCCGACCGGCTGCCGCGGCGGCCCCGCGGCGGGGGCTGGCCCCAGAGCGGGACGGCGGTGTGGCGGTAGACGTTGCGCGGGAGTTCCCAGGTGACCGGCTCGCGTCCGGAGCCGGTCAGGGCTATGACGTTGAAGTCGACCTCCGGCATGCCGCGTACCAGCTGGTCGCACCAGGTGCTGACGCCCCCGTGGACGTGCGGATAGGTGCCTTCGGTGAGCATGGTGACATGGCGCCCATGGCTCATGCGGTGTGTCCCCCCAGGACGGAAAAGGGGCCGGCGCCCGTGGGTTGGGAGCGCCGGCGCTAGGTGGTACGGGTGACGGCTTGCGGGATGCTGGTTCCGCTACCTCAGCTGGGCAGCCGGAGCGTGACGGCGCTCTGGAGCAGCTCGGGCGAGGTCCAGGTGGAGCGGCTGCCGGCGTAGGCGGTGCCGAAGTCGGCGGTGCCGAGCAGCAGCTGCTTCCGGGTGCCGTTCGGGGCGGTGACCGGGGCCGCCACACCGGACGGCGCCTTGACGGTGACGTCCTTGCCGATGCGGTAGGCGGTGACCTGGTTGTCGGCGAGCGCCTTGTCCCAGGCGGCGCGCCGGCTGAGCTCGACGCCGGTGTCCTTCATGCTCTGGTTCACGATCGGCGCGCTGGGCGCGTAGAGCGAGCGGTAGGTGTCGAGGACCTGGTTGACCACCGGGTAGAGGGTGCGGTCCTCGGCGAGGTTCGACTGGTGGACGTAGTGCGGGCGCGGGTCGTTGGCCAGCACGTGGCGCAGCGCGGTGCGCGCCTCCTGCGGGACGATGTAGTCGAGGTACCCGGTGTCGGGGTCGACCGGGGCCGGCAGGCAGGTGGAGGTCGCGGGGTTGTCCTCGCAGACGCCGCTGCCGCCCTGCGCGCGGCTGGTGTAGATCCAGTTGTACTCGTCGGCCATCTCGGCGTTGGTGCCGGTGTTGTAGTACACGTTCATCGGGTGGCGCGGGACGGTCAGCGCGGCGCCGACGGCGCGCTGCGCGGGCTCGCGGGAGTTGTCGCTGCCGGCCCACTTGACGCCGTTGTCGGCGAGGGCTCCGGCCAGGTTGGGGTTGTCCTGGGGCTGCTGCGAGCCGGTCTTGAGGCCGGAGTGCTCGCCGGTGACCAGCTCGGTGCGGTCGGTGGTGATGCCCTTGGCGGCCGCCCAGTTGTTGTTGTCGCGGATCTGCGCGGAGATCTCGGCGCGGCTCATGTACCGGACGGCGCCCTGGGCGTCCTTGACGCAGGTCCAGGGGGAGGTCGTCGTGTCCTGCACGCAGCCGAGGAACGGGTGGGTGTAGGTGTGGTTCATCCAGCGGTACTCGGCCCGGTCGGCGACGAGCTGGGCGGTCATCGCGTCGACGCCGCCGTGCTCCGCCTTCCACTCCTCTCCGGCGCCGGCGTTGAAGAGCAGGTCGAGCTTGAAGTTCTTCGACGTCTGCCACTGCGCCGCGTACTGCGCGTCGGCGGCCGTCATCCGGATGGTGCTCTCCTGGCCCTCGCCGCCGGGGCAGGCGTAGTCGCCGGGCGTGCAGTTGAGCTCCTTGCTCCAGCGGGCGTCGGGGGCGAAGACGTCGTCGACGTGGACCGCGAAGTAGTTGCGGCTCTGACCGATGTGGACGCCCTGGGTGAGCCACTCGACGATGCCGCGGGCCAGCAGCCGGAACTGCTGCTGGAACTGGTTGTAGCCGAAGGTGACGACCAGTTCGCTGCGCCCGTCGTGGGTGTACTCGCCGACGAGCGAGGCCCGTCCGGAGCCGACGGGGGCGTCGAGGTAGCTGGTGTAGCCGGCCCGCGGCCTGCCCATGAACCCGTAGCTCTCGGGGACGAGGGGCGAGTTGTCCTCGAAGGCGACCTGGCCGCCGAGGTAGCCGAAGGGTCCGGTCCTGCCGGCCGCGGTGACCTCGGCCCGGGTGCCGTCGAGCTGGCCGGCGTAGCCGCCGTTGTCGGTGTACTCCAGGCCGACGCCCGGGTGGGACCAGGTGTACGCGTCGACCTGGCGGATTCCGTACGTCGTCTCGTACGCGGTGAGCGCCGCCATCTCGGCCGAGCCCTCCCCGAAGGGGTTCTCGTTCGGCAGGACCACCCCCTGGAACCTGGCGCGCGGACGGCCGTCGACCGTGTCGCTCAGGTAGGCCGCGTTGATGACGGGGCGGCCGCTGCTGCCCAGCTGTACACGGGTGTACGGGACTCCGGTGTCGCGGAGTTCCGCGGTGATGGCCTCGACGGAGGTGCCGCCGTCGTCGACGACCAGCACCCTCAGGTCGATGCGCGGTGTCACGGCCGCCTGCGCGGTCGCGGCGGGTACTCCGACGGACACCAGGGCTGCCGCGGCCATGACGGCGGCGACCCTGTTCATCCGGTTCTTGCTGACCATGTCGGCCTTTCCCCCCGCAGGCGTCCCTCGACGACGGCCCTGGGCGGACGGCCGGGCCGGGGAGGCACTGTGGAAATCATGCAAAGGAACCCCGCGTCCCCTTGCGAGAGTGGACCGAGTCTCTCGGACCTCGTCAGGTCTACGAGGCAAACCTGGAGCAGAGTCCACAGATGGGTGAACCTGTCGGCCTGTTGATCGAACAACTTGCCAAACCTTCGAGTGGCGTACGGGCGAGTCCAGGCGCGTACGCTCATTTCCGGCGGCAGCCGGGCCCGAATACGATCGCTGCGGATGGCCGTCCACCCACTCGGCCCACACACATACGGAAGCGAGACCTCACCACCGTGACTGCTCTGACTCTCAGCACTGCCGGCGCGGCGACGCTGCGCGCCGACGCCCTCGTCGTCGGCGTGGCGAAGGGCCCCAAGGGCCTGCTCGCCGCCGCGGGCGCCGAGGCCGTGGACAACGCGTACGCCGGAAAGCTCGCCTCCGTCCTCGAGGCGCTCGGCGCCTCGGGCGCCGAAGGGGAGGTCACCAAGCTCCCGGCCCCGGACGGCTTCAAGGTCCCGGTCGTGCTGGCGGTCGGACTCGGCGGCCTCCCGGACGAGGACGAGTCGTACGACGAGGAGGTGCTGCGCCGCGCCGCCGGCGCCGCCGCCCGCGCCCTGCACGGAACCAAGAAGGCCGCCTTCGCGCTCCCCCTCGACGACGCCTCCGCCGTCACCGCGGTCGCCGAGGGCGCGCTGCTCGGCGCGTACGCCTTCACGGCCTACCAGGGCGGCGAGAAGAAGGGCGCCAAGAACGGCGGCCCGAAGCAGCCGCTCGCCGAGATCGCCCTGCTGGGCGCCAAGCCGCGCGACAAGGAGCACAAGGCCGCGGCCGACCGCGCCTCCGTCGTCGCGGCCGAGGTCAACGTCGCCCGCGACCTCGTCAACACCCCGCCGAACGACCTCACCCCCGAGGCCTTCGCGGCGGTCGCCTCCGCGGCAGCGCGGGAGCACGGCATCAAGGTCCAGGTCCTGGACGAGAAGGCCCTGCTCAAGGGCGGGTACGGCGGCATCATGGGCGTCGGCAAGGGCTCGGAGAACCCGCCGCGCCTGGTGAAGCTCACCTACACCCACGCCAAGGCGGAGAAGACCCTGGCCTTCGTCGGCAAGGGCATCACCTACGACTCCGGCGGCATCTCCCTGAAGCCGGCCGGCCACAACGAGACGATGAAGTGCGACATGGCCGGGGCGGCCGCCGTCTTCGCCGCCGTCGTCGCGGCCGCCAGGCTGGGCCTCCAGGTCAACGTGACGGGCTGGCTCGCGCTCGCCGAGAACATGCCGTCCGGCTCCGCCACCAAGCCCGGTGACGTGCTGCGCATGTACAGCGGCAAGACCGTCGAGGTCCTCAACACCGACGCCGAGGGCCGCCTCGTCCTGGGCGACGCGCTGACCAAGGCCTCCGAGGACGCCCCGGACGCGATCGTCGACGTGGCGACCCTGACCGGCGCCATGGTGCTGGCGCTGGGCGACCGGACCTTCGGGATCATGGCCAACGACGACGCCTTCCGCACCTCGATCCACGAGATCGCGGAGGAGGTCGGCGAGGCCTCCTGGCCGATGCCGCTCCCCGCCGACCTGCGCAAGTCCATGGACTCCCCCACCGCCGACATCGCCAACATGGGCGTCCGGATGGGCGGCGGCCTGGTGGCCGGCCTCTTCCTCCAGGAGTTCGTCGGCGAGGGCATCACCTGGGCCCACCTCGACATCGCGGGCCCGGCCTTCCACGAGGGCGCCCCGCACGGCTACACCCCCAAGGGCGGCACCGGCTCCGCCGTCCGCACCCTGGTACGGCTGGCCGAGCGCACCGCCACGGGCGACCTCGGCTGAGCCGCCGCGCGCGCGGCACGCGTGTGAGCTGGAGCACCCCCCGGTGACGCGCGACGCACCCCGGGTCCCGACCGAACGCCTGGTCGAGGCCCGGGGTGCGTGCGTATCCGTTCAGCCCACAACGAAATCCGCAGGTTCCTACGCAGCGGTAACCGTCGCTTCGGGCGGAACGACCGGTCACATGGTGGGCCCGGCGTCCCGCGTTCCCCCGACAAATGCGAAGATGGGTTCTCGGCAGGACAGGGCCCCCACCACAGGGCCGAAGAAACCAGCGGCCGATTACCAGCCGCCGCCCGGTCGCAGACGACCGGTGCCCGGCGCACATGCATGGAGGACGTGACGTGGCGAACGACGCCAGCACCGTTTTCGACCTAGTGATCCTCGGCGGTGGCAGTGGCGGTTACGCCGCGGCACTCCGCGCATCCCAGCTGGGTCTCGACGTTGCGCTGATCGAGAAGAACAAGCTCGGCGGCACCTGCCTGCACAACGGCTGTATCCCCACGAAGGCTCTGCTGCACGCCGGTGAGATCGCGGACCAGGCGCGCGAAGCCGCCCAGTTCGGTGTCAAGGCCTCCTTCGAGGGCATCGACATCGCGGGCGTGCACAAGTACAAGGACGAGGTCATCTCGGGCCTGTACAAGGGCCTGCAGGGCCTGGTCGCCTCTCGCAAGGTGACCTACATCGAGGGAGAGGGCCGCCTCTCCTCCCCGACTTCCGTCGACGTGAACGGCCAGCGTGTCCAGGGCCGCCACGTCCTGCTGGCGACCGGCTCCGTGCCGAAGTCGCTGCCGGGCCTGAACATCGACGGCAACCGCATCATCTCCTCGGACCACGCGCTGGTCCTCGACCGCGTCCCCGAGTCCGCGATCGTCCTGGGCGGCGGCGTCATCGGCGTCGAGTTCGCCTCGGCGTGGAAGTCCTTCGGCACCGACGTCACCGTCGTCGAGGGCCTCAAGCACCTCGTGCCGGTCGAGGACGAGAACAGCTCCAAGCTGCTGGAGCGCGCGTTCCGCAAGCGCGGGATCAAGTTCAACCTCGGCACCTTCTTCGACAAGGCCGAGTACACGGAGAACGGCGTCCGCGTGACGCTGGCCGACGGCAAGACCTTCGAGGCCGAGGTCCTCCTGGTCGCCATCGGCCGCGGCCCGGTCTCCCAGGGCCTGGGCTACGAGGAGCAGGGCGTCGCGATGGACCGCGGCTACGTCCTGGTCGACGAGTACATGCAGACCAACGTGCCGACGATCTCGGCGGTCGGCGACCTCGTCCCGACCCTCCAGCTCGCGCACGTCGGCTTCGCCGAGGGCATCCTGGTGGCGGAGCGCCTGGCCGGTCTCAAGACCGTCCCGATCGACTACGACGGCGTGCCCCGCGTGACGTACTGCCACCCCGAGGTCGCCTCCGTCGGCATCACCGAGGCCAAGGCCAAGGAGATCTACGGCGCGGACAAGGTCGTGGCCCTGAAGTACAACCTCGCGGGCAACGGCAAGAGCAAGATCCTCAAGACCGCGGGCGAGATCAAGCTCGTCCAGGTCAAGGACGGTGCCGTGGTCGGCGTCCACATGGTCGGTGACCGGATGGGCGAGCAGGTCGGCGAGGCCCAGCTGATCTACAACTGGGAAGCCCTGCCGGCCGAGGTCGCGCAGCTCATCCACGCGCACCCGACCCAGAACGAAGCGATGGGCGAGGCCCACCTGGCCCTGGCCGGCAAGCCGCTTCACTCCCACGACTAATTCGTCACGGGCGCGACGACCACTTCCGCACATTCGTTAGGAGCAACTGAAACCATGTCGGTTTCCGTAACCCTTCCGGCGCTCGGTGAGAGCGTCACCGAGGGCACCGTCACCCGCTGGCTGAAGGCCGAGGGCGAGCGCGTCGAGGCCGACGAGCCGCTGCTCGAGGTCTCGACCGACAAGGTCGACACCGAGATCCCGTCGCCCGTCGCCGGCATCCTGGCCTCCATCAAGGTCGCCGAGGACGAGACCGTCGAGGTCGGCGCCGAGCTCGCCGTCATCGACGACGGCTCGGGCGACGCGGCTCCGGCCGCCGCCCCGGCCGCCGCCGAGGCCCCTGCCGAGGCCCCTGCCGCCGAGGCGCCCGCCGCCGAGGCCCCCCAGGCCGCACCGTCCACCGAGGTCCCGGCCGGTTCCGAGGCTCCGGCCCCGACCGCCGACGCGGCCGCCGGCGGTTCCGCCGGGAGCGCCTCCGGCACGGACGTGGTGCTTCCCGCCCTGGGCGAGTCCGTCACCGAGGGCACCGTCACCCGCTGGCTGAAGCAGGTCGGCGAGTCGGTCGAGGCCGACGAGCCGCTGCTCGAGGTGTCGACCGACAAGGTCGACACCGAGATCCCCGCGCCGGTCTCCGGCACGCTGCTGGAGATCGTCGTCGGCGAGGACGAGACCGCCGAGGTCGGCGCCCGTCTGGCCGTCATCGGCGCCGCGGGCGCGGCTCCGGCCGAGGCCCCGGCCGCTGCCGCCCCGGCTCCGGCCGAGGCCCCGGCCGCTGCCGCCCCGGCTCCGGCTCCGGCGGCTCCGGCTCCCGCGCCGGCCCCGGCCCCCGTGGCCGCCCCGGCTCCGGCCGCCCCGGCCCCGGTCGAGGCTGCCGCTCCGGCCGCAGCTCCGGCTCCGGCTCCGGCCGCCCCCGCGCCGGTCGCGGGCCCGTCCGCCCCCGCCGCACCGGCCTCCGCCGGTGACGAGGGCGCGTACGTGACCCCGCTGGTGCGCAAGCTCGCCACGGAGTCCGGCGTCGACCTGTCCGCGGTCTCGGGCACCGGTGTCGGTGGCCGTATCCGCAAGCAGGACGTCCTGGCGGCCGCCGAGGCCGCCAAGGCCGCCGCCGCTCCGGCTCCGGCCGCCGCCGCCCCGGCCGCGAAGGCCCCGGCCGCCGCGGTCTCCGAGCTGCGCGGTCAGACCGTCAAGATGACCCGCATGCGCAAGGTCATCGGCGACAACATGATGAAGGCCCTGCACTCGCAGGCGCAGCTCAGCTCCGTGGTCGAGGTGGACATCACCAAGATCATGAAGCTGCGCGAGAAGGCCAAGGCCGGCTTCCTCGCCCGTGAGGGCGTCAAGCTGTCCCCGATGCCGTTCTTCGTCAAGGCCGCGGCCCAGGCGCTGAAGGCCCACGCGGTCGTCAACGCCCGGATCAACGAGGACGAGGGCACCATCACCTACTTCGACTCGGAGAACATCGGCATCGCCGTGGACTCCGAGAAGGGCCTGATGACCCCGGTCATCAAGGGTGCGGGCGACCTCAACCTGGCGGGCATCTCCAAGGCCACCGCCGACCTGGCCGCCAAGGTCCGCGGCAACAAGATCACGCCGGACGAGCTGTCGGGCGCGACCTTCACCATCAGCAACACCGGCTCGCGGGGCGCGCTGTTCGACACGGTCATCGTGCCGCCGAACCAGGTCGCCATCCTGGGCATCGGTGCCACGGTGAAGCGCCCGGTCGTCATCGAGACCGCCGAGGGCACCAACATCGGCATCCGCGACATGACGTACCTGACCCTGTCCTACGACCACCGCCTGGTGGACGGCGCGGACGCGGCCCGGTACCTCTCGGCCGTGAAGGCGATCCTCGAGGCCGGCGAGTTCGAGGTCGAGCTCGGCCTGTAGGCGGTCGGCTTGTAACCAGCCTCACGTCGGCGCCCCCGTCCGGAATGCTTCCGGACGGGGGCGCCGCCGTATTGTCTACGCATCAGGCCCTGCGCGACCCTGCCAGCCACCAGGAGATGAAGCCCCGATGATCACCCCACCCGTCGTGCACTCGCTGCGCGAGCAGATCCGCGAGCACATCGTGGAGGGGATCGTCAGCGGGCGCTGGAAGCCCGGCGAGCGGATCGTCGAGCGGCGGATCGCGGTGGAGCTGGAGGTCAGCCAGACGCCCGTGCGCGAGGCGCTGCGCGAGCTGGAGACGCTGCGGCTGATCGAGTCGGCGCCCAACAAGGGCGTGCGCGTACGGAACCTCTCCGCGGCCGACCTGGAGGAGATCTACCCCGTCCGGGCCGGTCTGGAGCAGATCGCGGCCGAGCTGGCCGCGCCCCGGCTGGCGGCCGACTGCTCGGCCCTGGAGCCGCACGTGGCGGCCCTGTGGGAGGCGGACCGCACCGAGGACGGCACGGCGCAGGTGCGGCACACCGTGGGCTTCCACCGGGAGCTGGTGCGGGCCGCCGGGAACAGCGTGCTGCTGCACACCTGGGAGAGCCTGGGCATCGAGGTGTTCACGGCCCTGTCCATCCGCTGGCTGGGAACCGTCCAGAAGTCCTATGCCGAGGAGCACGCGGCCCTCGTCGAGGCGTTCCGGAGCCAGGATCCGGAGATCGGCCTGCTCGTGAAGCGGCATGTGCTGGGGTGCGCGCCGCGCGCTTGACCCGGCCGATCGCGGTCCGGATTGCCCCCATTTGACCGGCACTGCGTGCCTGATTTCCTGGCACGCGGTGCCGACTTTTGCCGGATGGACTTTTCTTCGTCACTTTCATTTGATCGATCATCGATCAGCGATTTACAGTCATCGCGGACCTCAACCAGGTTCATCGACCCTGTCCTGCCCGTCAGGGATTTCTTCACCACCTCTCCTTTGTCCGGAAGGCGGCGCACACCGATGTCCGACCCCGTAGGAAAGCTTCCGAGCGAGCTCGACCAGCTCCCGGACCGCGACACCGAGGAGACCGCCGAATGGGCGGCCTCGCTCGACGCCGTCGCCAAGGCCGCCGGTACGCGCCGCGCCGAATACCTGCTCCGCCGCACGCTCCAGCACGCCGAGGCCGCCGGCCTCGCGCTGCCGAAGCTGCTGGAGACGGACTACGTCAACACCATCCCCACCGCCGCGGAGCCCGAGTTCCCCGGCGACGAGGAGATGGAAGCCAGGATCACCGCGTGGAACCGCTGGAACGCGGCCGCCATGGTGACCCGCGGCTCCAAGTACGGCGTCGGCGGCCACATCGCCACCTTCGCCTCCGCCGCCTGGCTGTACGAGACCGGCTTCCAGCACTTCTTCCGCGGGAAGGAGGCCGACGGATCGGGCGACCAGCTCTACATCCAGGGCCACGCCTCCCCCGGCATCTACGCCCGCGCCTTCCTCGACGGCCGCGTCTCCGAGCAGCAGCTCGACAACTTCCGCCAGGAGTCCGGCGGCAACGGCCTGCCGTCCTACCCGCACCCGCGGCGCCTGCCGTGGCTGTGGGAGTTCCCGACGGTGTCCATGGGCCTCGGCCCGCTCTCCGCGATCTACCAGGCGCGCTTCAACCGCTACCTGCAGAACCGGAGCATCAAGGACACCGCCAACTCGCACGTCTGGGCCTTCCTGGGCGACGGCGAGATGGACGAGCCCGAGTCGACCGCCGCCCTGGCCCTCGCCTCCCGCGAGCAGCTCGACAACCTGACCTTCGTCATCAACTGCAACCTGCAGCGGCTCGACGGCCCGGTCCGCGCCAACTTCCGCGTGGTCCAGGAGCTGGAGGCCCAGTTCCGCGGCGCCGGCTGGAACGTCATCAAGTCGCTGTGGGGCTCCGCCTGGGACGAGCTCTTCCAGCTCGACACCACCGGCGCCCTGGTACGCCGCCTGCGCGAGGTACCGGACGCGCAGTTCCAGACGTACGCGACCCGCGACGTGGCGTACATCCGTGACCACTTCTTCGGTGCCAACGCCGAGCTCGTGCAGCTGGCGGGCGTCCTGTCCGACGCGAAGATCGCCGAGTGCTTCCACAGCTCCCGCGGCGGCCACGAGCCCCGCAAGGTCTACGCCGCCTACAAGGCCGCGCTGGAGCACAAGGGCGCGCCGACGGTCATCCTCGCGCAGACCGTCAAGGGCTACACGCTGGGCGCCGGGTTCGAGTCGAAGAACGCGAACCACCAGATGAAGAAGCTGACGGTCGACGAGTTCAAGGACATGCGCGACCTCCTGGGCCTCCCGATCCCGGACAGCGCCTTCGCCGACGGCCAGGTCCCGTACGGCCACCCGGGCGCGGACAGCCCCGAGGTGCAGTACCTGAACGAGCGCCGCGCGGCGCTCGGCGGCCCGGCCCCGGCCCGCAAGGTCAGGCACGTGGCGCTGCCCGCTCCGGCGGACCGCTCCTTCGCCCCGCTGCTCAAGGGCTCCGGCAAGCAGGAGATGGCCACCACCATGGCCTTCGTCCGGCTCGTGAAGGACCTGATGCGGGACAAGGAGACCGGCAGGCGCTGGGTGCCGATCGTCCCCGACGAGGCCCGTACCTTCGGTATGGAGTCGCTCTTCCCGTCGGCCGGCATCTACTCGCCGCTGGGGCAGACGTACGAGCCGGTCGACCGCGACCAGCTCATGTACTACAAGGAAGCCAAGGACGGCCAGATCCTCAACGAGGGGATCACCGAGGCCGGCGCGATGGCCGACTTCATCGCCGCCTGCACGTCGTACGCCACGCACGGCGAGCCGATGATCCCCTTCTACATCTTCTACTCGATGTTCGGCTGGCAGCGCACCGCCGACCAGATGTGGCAGCTCGCCGACCAGCTCGGCAAGGGCTTCATCGTCGGCGCCACCGCCGGCCGCACCACGCTGACCGGTGAGGGCCTCCAGCACGCGGACGGCCACTCGCACCTGATCGCGTCCACGAACCCGGCGTCGCTGAACTACGACCCGGCCTTCGCGTACGAGATCGCGGTGATCGTCAAGGACGGTCTGCGCCGGATGTACGGCGAGAAGCCGGAAGCCGTCTTCTACTACCTGACGGTCTACAACGAGCCGAAGGTGCAGCCCGCGATGCCCGAGGGCGTCGAGGAGGGCATCCTCAAGGGCCTGTACCGCTTCAACACCTCGGCCGACCTGGCAGAGGCGGCCCCGGCCGCCGACGCCCCGAAGGTCCAGCTGATGGCCTCCGGTACGGCGATCCACTGGGTGCTGGACGCGCAGCGGCTCCTCGCGGCCGACTGGAACGTGGCGGCCGACGTCTGGTCCGCCACCTCGTGGGGCGAGCTGCGGCGCGACGCGCTGGAGTGCGACGAGGCGCTGCTGCGCGGCGAGCTGCGCACCCCGTACGTCACCCGCGCGCTGGAGGGCGTCACCAGCCCGGTGCTGGCCGTCTCCGACTGGATGCGCCAGGTCCCGGACCAGATCAGCCAGTGGGTGGAGCAGGACTGGACCTCGCTCGGCACCGACGGCTTCGGCCTCTCCGACACCCGTGAGGGCGCCCGCCGCCACTTCGGCGTCGACGCCCAGTCGATCGTGGTGGCCGCGCTGGCCCAGCTCGCCCGCCGCGGCGAGGTGCCGGCGTCCGCCGTCAAGGAGGCCCGGGAGCGCTACGGCCTGTGAGGCCGCGCGCGACTGACGCGCAGTGATGCGAAAGGCCGGTGTACGCCCTCCCGGGGGGTGGACACCGGCCTTTCGCATCATGCGAGGTGGCGGCGCGGGGGTGGAGCCGTGATGCTGGAGCGGTGATGGACGAGACGGAGTTCTGGGAGATCGTCGACCGTACCCGCGAGGCCGCCGACGGCGACCCCGAGGAGCACGCCGAGCTGCTCGTGGAGCGGCTGGCACTGCTCGATCCGGACTCCGTCCTGGACTTCGCCCGGCACTTCGAGTCGCGTTACAACCGGGCCTACACCTGGGACCTGTGGGGCGCGGCCTGGGTGCTGCTCGACGGAGCGAGCGACGACGCCTTCGACTACTTCCGCTGCTGGCTCATCGGGCAGGGGCGTGAGGTCTTCGAGGGAGGGGTCCACGACCCGGACCAGCTGGCGGAGCTGCTGGGTGAATTCGACGAGGAGATCGACGGGGACGGCGAGGAGCTGGGGTACGCGGCCGACGAGGCGTACGAGCAGCTGACCGGCTCGGTCGCGCCCGAGCTGGGCGTCCCGCTGCAGCCGGCGGAGCCGGGGGGCGCTCCGCTGGACTTCGAGGACGAAGCCGTGCTCGCGGAGCGGTTCCCCCGGCTCTGGGACCGCTTCAGGGCCTGAGGGGCGCCCGCGTCAGCAGTGCGTGCCGCCGTCGATGCGGATCTCCGTACCGGTGATGAAGGCGCCGTCGTCGGAGCCCAGCATGGCGACGACGCCGGCCACGGTCTGCGGCCCGGCGAAGCCCTGGCCGAGGGCGGGGGCCAGCTTGGTGAAGAGGGACCAGTCGGTGTCCTCGGGGAGGCCGGGGCCGTCGCCGGTGGTCATGCCGCTCTCGATCGATCCGGGGGCGACGGAGACGAAGCGCAGGCCCTGCTTGCTGTACTCGGCGGCCAGGGCGTGGGTCATGGACTGGATGCCGCCCTTGCTGGCGGCGTAGGCGGACATGTAGGGGTGCGCGAAGGACGCCGAGGTGGAGCTGAAGTTCACCACGACCGGCCGGTCGCCCGCGAGCAGCGCCGGGAGCGATGCGCGGATCATCAGGAAGGTGCCGGTCAGGTTGACCCCGATGACCTTGTTCCACAGGTCGAGGGTGGTGAGGTGGGTGTGCGCGGAGCGCAGGATGCCGGCGGCGTTGACGAGTACGTCGATCCCGCCGAGGGCGCGCACCGCGGCGGCGACGCCCTCCTCGACCGCGTTCTCGTCGGATATGTCGAGGACGGCGGTGGTGAGGCGGTCCCGGTGGCCGTCGGCGGCGGCCTGCTCGGCGGTGGCCGCGAGCCCGGCGTCGACGACGTCCACCGTGTGGACGCGGCCGCCCTCGGCGAGGATGCGGTGGACGGTGGCGCGGCCGATGCCGGAGCCGCCGCCGGTGATGAGGACGCGACGTCCTTCGTAACGGTTCATGGGGGCGAGCGTACCGAGGGTGCGACACGTTTTGCCAGAGTGTCAGGGAATGCAGCTGTCGCGCCGTCCGGGAGGTACGCTTCCCCCGTGAGATCCCCCCGTCCGTACGCCCCCCAGGCCGGCCCCGGAGGCCAGTCGCTGACCGAGCGCCGCAAGGCCGCGACCCAGCTCGACATCGCCCGCGCGGCCTGCGAACTCTTCGCCGAACACGGACCCGACGGCACCACCGCCGAGGACATCGCCCGCCGCGCGGGCGTGGCACTGCGTACGTTCTACCGCTACTTCCGCAACAAGCAGGAGGCCGTGGCGCCGCTGCTCGCGGGCGGCGGCGACGCCTGGCGTGCGCTGCTCGCCGAGGAGGAGCCCGGCGCTCCGCTCGCGCAGGCCCTGGAGCGGGCCGTGACGCGCTCGCTGAGCGACCCCCGGGCCGTCGGGGAGGGCCTGGAGGTCACGCGCGGGCTGCTGCGGGCAGCGGCGGACGACCAGGCCCTGCGGGCCGTGTGGTACCGGGTGAACCAGGACTCCGAGGAGCAGCTGGTCCCCGTGCTCTCCCGGCTGGCCGGGCCGGAGGCCGACCCCCTGGCCGTCCGCCTGCTCGCGGCGGCGGCAACGGACGCGATCCGCATCTCACTGGAGGTGTGGTCGGCCGCGGACGCCCCGGTCTCGGGCGCCGGATCCCCGGCCGAACTCGCGGTCCGCTGCCTGCGCGACCTCACGGGCGCGATGCCGCTGCTGCGCTGAGGGCGTCAGCGGTCACCGCCGCTCCCGCCGTTCCAGTTGCCGCCTCCGTTGCCGCCGCCGCCACCGTTCCAGTCGCCGCCGCCGTTGCCCCCGCCACCGTTCCAGTCGCCGCCGCCGTCGCCCCCGCCGCCGCCATTCCAGTTGCCGCCGTCGCCCCCGCCGCCGCCACCGTTCCAGTCGCCGCCGCCGTTCCAGTCGCCGCCGCCGTTGCCGCCGCCGCCACCGTTCCAGTCGCCGCCGCCGTTGTTCCAGTCGCCGCGGTCGTTGTTCCAGTTGCCGTGGTCGCGCCAGCCGGAGTCGTGCCGGCCGGAGTTCCAGTTCGCGTCGTCGCGCCAGTTGGAGTCGTTCCAGTTGCTGTCGCGCCAGTTGTCGTTGTACCCGCCGACCCCGCCCTGGTCCCAGCACCAGCTGGGCCGGTCGCGCCAGTCGTGGTTGCAGCAGACGTCCCACCGGGCGTCCGAGCGGTTCGAGGGGTACCGGTAGCAGTCGTAGCCGCCGTCCCCACCGCTGCCACCTCCGCCTCCACCGGTGACGGTCGAAGCCGAGGCGCTGGCGACGGGCAGCACACCCATCGCGATTCCCGCGGCCCCTGCCATGGCTGCCGCAACGATCCTACGGCGCATTGTCATGCACCTCCGCACATGTCTCGCTTATGGGGCGTTTAGGTCATTTCAACCCTCGCCCTGCCCCGCCGCCCTGTCAAAGGGAACGACCCCCGGCGCTGCCCGCGGAGACCTCCGGGAAGGGCTCCCACCAGGCACGATCCGTTCGCGAACCGATGTCGGGAACGGCGAAGGCCGCCACCCCCGAGCGGGGTGGCGGCCTTCACGCGGAATCGCGCGGCTTAGAGGTCGAAGTACATCTCGAACTCGTGCGGGTGCGGACGCAGGGCGATCGGGGCGATCTCGTGCGTGCGCTTGTAGTCGATCCAGGTCTCGATCAGGTCCGGGGTGAAGACGCCGCCGGCCAGGAGGTACTCGTGGTCCGCCTCCAGGGCCTTGAGGACGTCCTCGAGGCTCGTCGGGACCTGCGGGACGCTCGCGTGCTCGTCGGGCGAGAGCTCGTAGAGGTCCTTGTCGATCGGCTCCATCGGCTCAATCTTGTTCTTGACGCCGTCGAGGCCCGCGAGCAGCAGCGCCGCGAAGGCGAGGTACGGGTTGGACGACGGGTCCGGGGCGCGGAACTCGACGCGCTTGGCCTTCGGGTTCGAGCCCGTGATCGGGATGCGCATCGCGGCGGAGCGGTTGCGCTGCGAGTACACCATGTTGACCGGCGCCTCGAAGCCCGGCACCAGGCGGTGGTAGGAGTTCACCGTCGGGTTGGTGAACGCCAGCAGCGACGGCGCATGCTTGAGGATGCCGCCGATGTAGTAGCGCGCGGTGTCCGACAGGCCCGCGTAGCCGGCCTCGTCGTAGAACAGCGGGTCGCCGTTGGCCCACAGCGACTGGTGCACGTGCATGCCCGAGCCGTTGTCACCGAAGATCGGCTTCGGCATGAAGGTCGCGGTCTTGCCGTTGCGCCAGGCGACGTTCTTCACGATGTACTTGAAGAGCATCAGGTCGTCGGCCGCGGCGAGCAGCGTGTTGAACTTGTAGTTGATCTCGGCCTGGCCGCCGGTGCCGACCTCGTGGTGCTGGCGCTCGACCTGGAGGCCCTGGGCGTCCAGCTCGAGGGAGATCTCGGCGCGCAGGTCGGCGAAGTGGTCGACCGGGGCGACGGGGAAGTAGCCGCCCTTGTAGCGGACCTTGTAGCCGCGGTTGTTCTCCTCGGAACCGGTGTTCCAGGCGCCGGCCTCGGAGTCGATGTGGTAGAAGCTCTCGTTCGCGCTGGTCGCGAAGCGCACGCTGTCGAACACGTAGAACTCGGCCTCGGGGCCGAAGTACGCGGTGTCGGCGATGCCGGTGGAGGCGAGGTACGCCTCGGCCTTCTTCGCGACGTTGCGCGGGTCACGGCTGTAGGCCTCGCCCGTGATCGGGTCGTGGATGAAGAAGTTGATGTTGAGCGTCTTGTCCTTGCGGAACGGGTCCAGACGGGCGGTGCTGATGTCGGCACGCAGCGCCATGTCGGACTCGTGGATCGCCTGGAAGCCGCGGATCGAGGAGCCGTCGAAGGCCAGCTCCTCGTTCGGGTCGAACGCCCGCCCCGGAATGGTGAAGTGCTGCATCACACCAGGCAGGTCACAGAAGCGGACGTCGACGAACTTGACGTCGTTCTCCTCGATGTACTGCTTCACTTCGTCGGCGTTCTGGAACATCCAACTCCTCCTACTCCCGGCCCCGGGGCAGGGACGGGTTTTATAGCTCGTGGTGCGCCAGTGCGGTGTCGCACGCTGACCCGACCATAAGCAGACGGGATTTCTCAAGCATGACCCATTTGTTTCGCACAAGTTAACCAGGGTCCCGCGGAAGCGCCGTGGAGCCGCACGGGTACCGTGTTCGGGTGGACAACAGGCAAGCACTCGGATCGTGGCTCTCCGGCCCCCGCGCCGCCGCCGAGGACATGGGCGTCGACTTCGGTTACCCGGGGCAGCAGCTCGGTCTCCCACGGGAGGGACCCGGCTCCGTGGCCCGCTTCGGGCGCCGGCTGGCCGCCGTGGCGCTGGACTGGATCGGCTGCCAACTCATCGCGTACGGGCTGATCACCGGCGGTGACCTGGCCGCGGCGGGCAACTGGACCCTGGGGCTCTTCGTGGCCCTGACCGTCCTGACGGTCGGCACGGTGGGCTTCACCCCCGGCAAGCGGATTCTGGGTCTGCGGGTGGTCGCGGAGGACGGCGGCCGCCTCGGCTTCGGCCGGGTCGTCCTGCGCACGCTGCTGCTCGCCCTGGTCGTCCCGGCGGTCATCTGGGACCGCGACGGCCGCGGCCTGCACGACCGGCTGGCCCGCGCCGTCCAGGTCCGCATCTAGCGGGCCCGGCGGGCCCGGACCGGAAGCCCGGTGCAGGGCGCGCCCGGGACCCGTGCCCCCCGACACCCCGCACCACACCCGCACACACCGCACATGCGGACGCCCCCGGACCGGTCGGTTCGGGGGCGTCCGCATGTCGTATACGAAAATCGGGTGAGCGGGTCAGCGCATCTTTCCGCCGCGCGGCATCTTCATGCCCTTGGGCATCGGGCCCTTCGGCAGCGGCATGTTGCTCATGAGGTCTCCCATGGCCCGCAGCTTGTCGTTGACCTGGGTGATCTGGGGGCCCGCCAGCACGCGCGGGAGCTTGAGCAGGGTGGTGCGCACCTTCTTGAGCGGCACCTCGCCCTCGCCCGTCCCGACGATGAAGGCGTGGACCGGCACGTCCGGCATGATCCGGGCCAGCTTCTTCTTCTCGTTCGCGAGGAGCGGCTTCACCCGGTTCGGGTTGCCCTCGGCGATCAGCACGACGCCGGCCTTGCCCACGGCGCGGTGGACGATGTCCTGCTGCCGGGTCATCGCGACGGCCGGGGTGGTGGTCCAGCCCCGTCCCACGTTGTCCAGTACGGCCGCGGCCGCACCCGGCTGTCCCTCCATCTGCCCGAAGGCAGCCCGCTCGGCCCGTCGTCCGAAGACGATCGCCATTGCGAGGAACGCCACCAGGAAGCCCAGGATGCCCAGGTAGACCGGGTGGCCGATCAGGAAGCCGATCGCAAGAAAGACACCGAAGGTGACGATTCCCACGCCCGCGACGATCAGACCGACCTTCGGGTCGGCCTTGCGCGTCATCTTGTACGTCAGGGCGATCTGCTTCAGTCGCCCGGGGTTCGCAGCAGTCTCTGCGTTTGACTTCCTCGCCATAAGGCGAGTTTACGTGGCCTGCGGGGTACGGGTAGCCGCGGCCTCAAGTACGTGTTCGGTTTCGACCCGGTCCTTGGCCCGGCGGCGGTCCTCCAGCACGGCCGTCCAGGCGTTGCGGCGGGCACCGCTCATGAGCAGCGACTCGAAGCCCCGGAAGGCGTCGGTGAAGGAGGGAATGGCGATGGCGCGTACGGGCGCGGCCTGCATGATGTCGATCCCTTTCACGGAACTCACGTCGGCAGAGCGGTTGCGGTGCGTGGACCCAGCGTCACTCACCGGTGTTACCAGGGCATGACCGTGCAGTCAAATGTGATGGACCCGTTGCAGAACGCGGACGCGGCCCGCCGGGTTCCTCATGAGAGGAGCCTAGGGGCCGCGTCCATGCGGCGTTACTCATTGGTAAGACTTTGTGCGGGAATTCACACACTCCGTACGGAGGTGCGCGTCACACGCTCGCGCGCTTCTCCATCGCCTGCTGGTAGAGGCGCCCGGCCCGGTACGAGGACCGGACCAGCGGGCCCGACATCACGCCGGAGAAACCGATCTCCTCGGCCTCCTTCGCCAGCTCCACGAACTCGGCCGGCTTCACCCAGCGCTCGACGGGGTGGTGGCGCGGCGAGGGCCGCAGGTACTGGGTGATGGTGATGAGCTCGCAGCCGGCCTCGTGCAGGTCCTTGAGGGCCTGCGTGACCTCTTCGCGCTCCTCGCCCATGCCGAGGATCAGGTTCGACTTGGTCACCAGGCCGTACGCGCGGGCCCGGGTGATCACGTCGAGCGAGCGCTCGTACCGGAAGCCGGGGCGGATCCGCTTGAAGATCCGCGGGACCGTCTCGACGTTGTGCGCGAAGACCTCGGGGCGGGAGGCGAAGACCTCCTCCAGCAGCTCCGGCACGGCGTTGAAGTCCGGGGCCAGCAGCTCGACCTTGGTGTGGCCGCTCTCGCGGCCGGCCGTCTGCTCGTGGATCTGGCGCACGGTCTCCGCGTACAGCCAGGCACCGCCGTCGGCCAGGTCGTCGCGCGCCACGCCGGTGATGGTGGCGTAGTTCAGGTCCATCGTGACCACGGACTCGCCGACACGGCGCGGCTCGTCACGGTCCAGCGCCTCGGGCTTGCCCGTGTCGATCTGGCAGAAGTCACAGCGCCGGGTGCACTGGTCGCCGCCGATGAGGAAGGTGGCCTCGCGGTCCTCCCAGCATTCGTAGATGTTCGGACAGCCGGCTTCCTGGCACACCGTGTGCAGTCCTTCGCCCTTCACCAGGGCCTGCATCTTGGTGTACTCGGGGCCCATCTTCGCCCGGGTCTTGATCCACTCGGGCTTGCGCTCGATGGGCGTCTGGGCGTTACGGACCTCCAGGCGCAGCATCTTGCGTCCGTCGGGTGCGACTGCGGACACGACCGGCTCCCTGTGACTTCGATTCTTCGGCGTCCACCAGGGTACGCCCGTAATTTCGTACGCTCTTCACTCCGCCAACCTGGGGGCCGCCGGACGCATTCCCCCGCTGTCAGCCGACGGCGGGCTCGATCTCCCGCGGCCGCAGCTCCGCCTGCTCCAGGACCTCCTTCAGGTGCCGCTCCACGACCGGCAGCACCTCGGCGATGGTGATCTCACGGCCCAGCTCGTACGAGAGCGAGGTCACACCGGCGTCCCGGATGCCGCAGGGCACGATCCGGTCGAACCAGGTGTTGTCGGGGTTCACGTTGATCGCGAAGCCGTGCATCGTGACGCCCTTGGCGACGCGGATGCCGATGGCGGCGAGCTTGCGGTCCTCCCGGCGCTGACCGGCGTTGGACGGGGCGTACTCGGGGCCGTTCAGCCGGGCGTCGAACTCGTCGTCGTGCAGGCGGGGGTCGAAGTCGAGGGAGAGCCCGCCGAGCTGCGGGCGGTCCTCCACCGGGTCGCCGAGCACCCACACGCCGGAGCGGCCCTCGATGCGGGTGGTCTCCAGCCCGAAGTCGGCGGCGGTGCGGATCAGGGCGTCCTCCAGGCGGCGGACGTGCGCGACCACGTCCACCGGACGGGGCAGCTTCATGATCGGGTAGCCGACCAGCTGGCCCGGGCCGTGCCAGGTGATCTTGCCGCCGCGGTCCACGTCCACGACGGGGGTGCCGTCCAGCGGGCGCTCGCTGGGGTCGGTGCGCCGGCCGGCGGTGTAGACCGGCAGGTGCTCCAGCAGCAGGCAGGTGTCCTCGACCTCGTCCGCGAAGCGGGCCGCGTGCACGCGGCGCTGCTCTTCCCAGGCCTCGGTGTACTCGACGGATTCCGGCCCGAAGCCCAGATGGACAAACCGAAGCTCAGTCACCGCAGCGCCTCCTCGTTGAACCTGCTGTGTGCACGCGTGGCACCAGCCAAGGGTACGGCGGCCCGTACGGGGCTCCTCAGGGCC
>NZ_JBHXSC010000041.1:36655-66408 GCF_042716505.1 Streptomyces sp. NPDC058674 | reverse complement strand
CTATCAGACTCTTTCGTGTCCGATTCCCGGTCGAAGCGGGCTTCGCTTTCCAGGTATTCGCTTTCGCGCTTTCCTTTTCGGCGATTCCGACTCTACCAGAAGATTTCCACCGGATTTCCCGGCTTCGGATTCCTGGATGAGGAGTCGGATGCGGCCCCACCGGAATTGAATTCCTCGGGGGCGAGAGAGACCTTAAACCATCGCTGCCGAACTTGTCCAGTTCGAGGCAACCGTTCGAATCTACCTCCCCGCTCGCTCCGTGTCAACGGCATGTGCGGGACGACGAGGAGACTAGCAGCTCTGCGGAGCCGGACGCACATCAGGCCGCGACGGGGAGCGTCGCCGTCCGGTCCGCCGACTCGACGTCGCCGGACTCCCCCTCGCGGGAGGCGCGTCCGCCCAGGACGTAGACGTAGGCCAGGAAGGCGGCCTCGGCTGCGAGGCCGATCAGGATGCGGGCCCAGGTCGGCAGGCCGGACGGGGTGACGAAGCCTTCGATCAGGCCCGAGACGAACAGGACCGCCGCGAGTCCGATGGCCATGCCGAGAGCGGCGCGGCCCTGTTCCGCGAGGGCGGTGCGGCGCGTGCGCGGCCCCGGGTCGATGACCGTCCAGCCCAGGCGCAGGCCCGTGCCGGCCGCGACGAAGACCGCCGTCAGTTCGAGCAGGCCGTGCGGAAGGATCAGACCGAGGAAGACGTCGAGACGGCCGGCGGCGGACATCAGGCCGATGCCCACCCCCACGTTGACCATGTTCACGAAGAGGATCCAGAGGACCGGAAGGCCCAGGAAGGCGCCCAGGACCAGGCACATCGCCGCCGCCTGGGCGTTGTTCGTCCAGACCTGGGCCGCGAAGGACGCCGCGGGGTGGCTCGAGTAGTACGTCTCGTACTCGCCGCCCGGCCGCGTCAGGGCCTTCAGGTCCTCCGGGGCGCCGATGGCCCCCTGGACCTCGGGGTGGGTGGCTATCCACCAGCCGATGAGGACACCGACCGCGGTGGAGAGCAGCGCGGTCGGTATCCACCATCGGCGGCTGCGGTACACCGCCGCCGGGAAGCCCACCGCGAAGAAGCGGGCCGCGTCGCGCCAGCTCGCACGACGGGTGCCGGTCACCGTGGACCGGGCGCGGGCGACGAGCTGGGTCAGCCGGCCGGTGAGCATCGGGTCGGGGGCGCTGGACTGGATCAGGGAGAGGTGGGTCGAGGTGCGCTGGTAGAGCGCGACCAGCTCGTCGGCCTCGGCGCCGGTGAGCTTGCGGCCGCGTCCCAGGAGCTGCTCCAGGCGGTCCCATTCCGTGCGGTGTGCCGTCACGAAGACGTCGAGATCCATCCGGTTGCCGCTCCCCTGCCCCAGGTCCCCAGCTTCTGCCTGTTCCTAATGTGTTCAGCTTGGCAGACTGGATGCCAAAGGGGCGGGTCAGTCACGTGAAGGGTGCTGTGGTGAGCGGTCTGGTGACGGGGGACGCGGTCGTTCTGGGGTTGAGGCCCGCGAGGGTGCCGAGCCGGGGGCTGGCCTTCGTCCTCGACCTGCTCGTGTACCTCGCCGTGTACCTGATCGTCACGATCGGCCTGGCCTACTCGATGTCCTCGCTGGACGAGGCCGCCCAGGCCGCGGTGTCCGTGGCGAGCGGGCTGCTGCTGGTGGTCGGCGTGCCGATCGGGGTGGAGACCCTCACCCACGGACGGTCGCTGGCAAGCTGGCGTGCGGGTTGCGCGTGGTGCGCGACGACGGCGGGCCGATCCGCTTCCGGCACGCGCTGGTGCGCGGGGCCCTCGGCGTCGTGGAACTGCTGCTGACCTTCGGGTCCGTGGCGTGCATCGCCTCCCTGGCCTCGGAGCGCGGTCGGCGGCTCGGTGACGTCTTCGCCGGGACGCTGGTGATCCGGGAGCGGGTGCCGGGGGTGCGGGTGATGCCCGTCCCGCCGCCGCCCCCGTGGCTGGCCGGGCGGTTCACCGGGCTGGACCTGTCGGCGGTGCCGGACGGCTTGTGGCTGGCGATCCGCCAGTACCTGACGCGCATGGGCCAGCTGGATCCGCAGGTGGGTGCGGCGATGGCGGCGCGGCTGGCGGACGACCTGGTGGCGCGGACCGGGGCGCCGCCGCCGGCCGGGGTTCCCGCGGCGGCGTTCCTGATGGCCGTCGTGCACGAGCGGCAGTCGCGGGACGCGGCCCGGGCGTTCACGGCCGCGCCGCCGGTCGGCGTACCCGCTGCCGCTGCGGGACCCGGTCGGGCGCCGGCTCCTGCCGGGACGCCGGGTCCGTGGCAGGCGCCGGCGGCTCCGGCCGGGGCGCCGTACGCCCCGGGGGCGGCGCCGTCCGCGCCGGTGTCCGCGCCCGCGGCGCCCGCGCGCGGCGGCGGATTCGCGCCGCCTGCCTAGTGCTGTGACCGGAAGGGTTCACCGGGTCGCGGCGCCCGCCACGGCAAACCCTTCCGGTCGCAGCCCTAGGCCGGCGGGTCAGGGAAGACCGAGGGCGGGGTCTCCAGGTGTTCGAGCTCGATACCGGGTGCGGAGAGGACCACGTCCCCGGCGATGTGGACGGTGTGGACCTCCCCCGTGTCCAGGGCGCTGACCTGGTAGGCGTCCACGAGGAGCGGGCCGCTGTCCGTGGGGTGCTCCTCGCGCGACAGCAGGGCCCAGGCCTGGTCGACCGTACGGGGTGCCAGGACCGGGTCGGTGAGGGCGAGGAGCCTGACGCGGGTGGCGGGGGCGCCCGGGGTCAGGCGGAGCAGCCGGGTCGTCGCGATGAGGAAGGCCGGCGAGGTGCCGGTGAAGCCGGGGGCGCGGACGTTGCCCTCCGCGGCCTCGGTGCCGGTCGGGTCGGTGCGCACCCAGGTGACGCCGTCGATCGCGGCGCCGCGGACCTGCCAGCTCGCGGCGTTGGCCTCCAGGCGGATGGGGCGGCCGAGCTCGTCGACGGCCAGGTCCACGGAGCCCCGGTGGTCACCGTTCGGCGCGGTGAGCTGGGAGACGTAGCGCCATCCGGAGGGGCCGGGCGCGCAGTGGAAGTGCTCCTCGCCGAGCGGGGTGTGGTCGTGCGGGTCGTGGAGCGAGTAGCGGCCGCGCGGCATGGCGTCCTTCCTGGATCGGTCACGGGTCGTGCGCAGGGACGGGGCAGGGACGGGGCAGGCCCCCGGCACGGGTGCCGGGGGCCTGACGCGGTCGCCGTGGATCTACGGGGAGATCAGTAGCGGTAGTGGTCGGGCTTGTAGGGGCCTTCGACCTTGACGCCGATGTAGTCGGCCTGCTCCGGGCGCAGGGTGGTGAGGCGGACGCCGAGGGCGTCCAGGTGCAGGCGGGCGACCTTCTCGTCCAGGTGCTTGGGGAGCACGTAGACGCCGGTCGGGTACTCCGACTGCTTCGTGAAGAGCTCGATCTGGGCCAGGGTCTGGTCCGCGAAGGAGTTCGACATGACGAAGGAGGGGTGGCCGGTCGCGTTGCCGAGGTTCAGCAGGCGGCCCTCGGACAGGACGATGAGGACCTTGCCGTCGGGGAACTTCCAGGTGTGGACCTGGGGCTTGACCTCGTCCTTGACGATGCCCTCGACCTTGGCGAGGCCGGCCATGTCGATCTCGTTGTCGAAGTGGCCGATGTTGCCCACGATGGCCTGGTGCTTCATCTTGGCCATGTCGGCGGCCATGATGATGTCCTTGTTGCCGGTGGTGGTGACGAAGATGTCGGCCGTCTCGACGACGTCGTCGAGGGTGGCGACCTGGTAGCCGTCCATGGCCGCCTGGAGGGCGCAGATCGGGTCGATCTCGGTGACGATGACGCGGGCGCCCTGGCCGCGCAGGGACTCGGCGCAGCCCTTGCCGACGTCGCCGTAGCCGAAGACGACGGCGGTCTTGCCGCCGATGAGGACGTCGGTGGCGCGGTTGATGCCGTCGATCAGGGAGTGGCGGCAGCCGTACTTGTTGTCGAACTTCGACTTGGTGACGGCGTCGTTCACGTTGATCGCCGGGAAGAGCAGGGTGCCCTCGGCCATCATCTCGTAGAGGCGGTGGACGCCGGTGGTGGTCTCCTCGGTCACGCCGCGGACCTCGGACGCGAGCTGCGTCCACTTCTGCGGGTTCTCACCGAGGGTGCGGTTGAGCAGGGTGAGGATGTGCGCGTACTCCTCGGAGTCCGCCGTGGACGGGTCCGGGACCGCGCCGGCCTTCTCGAACTCGACGCCCTTGTGGACCAGGAGGGTGGCGTCGCCACCGTCGTCGAGGATCATGTTCGGGCCGCCGGTGGGGGTGTTCGGCCAGGTCAGCGCCTGCTCCGTGCACCACCAGTACTCCTCCAGCGTCTCGCCCTTCCAGGCGAAGACGGGGACGCCCTGCGGGTCCTCGGGGGTGCCGTTGGGGCCGACCGCGATGGCGGCGGCCGCGTGGTCCTGGGTGGAGTAGATGTTGCAGGAGGCCCAGCGGACCTCGGCGCCGAGGGCGACGAGGGTCTCGATCAGCACGGCGGTCTGCACGGTCATGTGCAGCGAACCGGTGATCCGCGCGCCGGCGAGCGGCTGCGAGGGGGCGTACTCGCGGCGGATCGACATCAGACCCGGCATCTCGTGCTCGGCGAGGGTGAGCTCCTTGCGTCCGAAGACGGCGAGGGAGAGGTCTGCGACCTTGAAGTCCATGGGTGCTGCTCCTCATGGTTCGAGAGGGTGGGTACGGCTGACCGTGCGCCGTCCTGGGGACGGAGCACCGAGCACAGTCCGTCGAGGGCCCTCTCTCCCCTCGGCCGGTCCTGAAGACCGCCCGACCGCCATCAGCAGCGACGCCTGACACTGATGACGAATCTACACCGCGCGGCGGAGCAAGCCCCAGTCGACGGGGGAACCGGTCGCCTCGCCGCTCCGGTCCTCCGGGGCCGGGGCGACCCGTACGGGCTCGTACGCGTCCCGTATGCGTCCCGTACGCGTGGAGGGGCCCCCGCGGCCGGACGGCTGCGGGGGCCCCTCCAGGTGGCGCCGTGGGACTTCGGCCGGTCAGTGGCCGTCGCCGCCGGGGGACTTCACCGGGTCGACGCCCGAGGCGGCGGCCTCGGCGTTGAAGATGTCGGGCTCCAGGTAGATCACCCGGGCGATCGGGACGGCCTCGCGGATGCGGGTCTCGGCGGCGTTGATCGCGTGGGCGACCTCGGCGGCGGTGTCGTCGCTCTTGACCGCGATCTTCGCCGCGACCAGCAGCTCCTCGGGGCCGAGGTGCAGGGTGCGCATGTGGATCACGCGGGTGACGGTGTGCCCGTCGACGACGGCGACCTTGATCTTCTCGACGTCCTCGACGCCCGCGGCCTCACCGAGCAGCAGGGACTTGGTCTCCGCCGCCAGGATGATCGCGATGACGATCAGCAGGACGCCGATGCACAGGGTGCCGATGCCGTCCCAGACGCCGTTGCCGGTCAGCAGGGCGAGGCCGACGCCGCCGAGGGCCAGGACCAGGCCGACGAGCGCGCCGAGGTCCTCCAGGAGCACGACGGGCAGCTCCGGGGCCTTGGCGCGCTTGACGAACTGGCGCCAGGTCAGGTTCCCGCGGACCGTGTTCGACTCCTTGATCGCGGTGCGGAAGGAGAAGGACTCCGCGATGATCGCGAAGACGAGGACGCCGACGGGCCAGTACCAGTGCGTGATCTCGTGCGGGTCGTGGATCTTCTCGTATCCCTCGTAGATGGCGAACATGCCACCGACGGTGAAGAGCACGATGGAGACGAGGAACGCGTAGATGTACCGCTCGCGCCCGTACCCGAAGGGGTGCTCGGGCGTCGCCTCGCGCTTGGCCTTCTTGCCGCCGAGGAGCAGCAGTCCCTGGTTGCCGGAGTCCGCGAGCGAGTGGACGCTTTCCGCGAGCATCGACGAGGATCCGCTGAAGATGTACGCCACGAATTTGGCTACAGCGATGGCGAGGTTGGCGGCGAGTGCCGCCACGATCGCCTTGGTACCGCCCGACGCGCTCATGGGTTCAGGGTGTCCTTCCTAGCCACTGTCTACCGGCCGCACATTGTTGCAGCTACCCCGGCGACAGCGCGTCAGACGATCACCGTCGCACGGAATACGGTGCCGGTTCCCGACAGTTCGACCTTCTCGCCCGGCGGTACGAAGACCGACTCGCCGGGGGCCAGGGACAATTCTGCGACCTGGGGCGAACCGGCGGTGCAGAGCAGGATCTGCGGGGTCTCGTCCGGGAGGAGCTGCGGGGCGCCACCGGGGGCGAGGACGAAGCGGGAGAGCCGGAACTCGTCGATGGGGGTCTCGTAGACCTCTTCGGCGCCGCCCTCGGGACGCTGCACGGCCGGGTCGCCCGACGCGAACTTCACGATCTTCAACAGCTCGGGCACGTCCACGTGCTTGGGGGTGAGGCCCGCGCGCAGCACGTTGTCGGAGTTGGCGAGCAGCTCGACGCCGAGCCCGTCGATGTAGGCGTGCGGGACGCCGGCGCCGAGGAACATCGCCTCGCCGGGCTGGAGTCGGACGTGGTTGAGCAGCATGGCCGCGATCACGCCGGGGTCGCCCGGGTAGTCGTGGACGAGGGCGGCGTACGGGGCGTACCGGCCGCCCAGGCGCTCGGCGGCGACCGCGGCCTCGGCGACGGTGCGGGCCATCTCCGTGCGGTCGGCGGTGAGCACGGCGGTGAGGACCTCGCGCAGCGCGGCCTCCTCGGGGTGCGCGTGCAGCAGGTCCACGTACGGCTTGAGGGAGTCCACTTCCAGGCCGGCGAGGAGGTCCGCCGCCTCCGACGGGGCGCGGAAGCCGCACAGTCCGTCGAAGGGGGTGAGCGCGCAGATCATCTCGGGCTTGTGGTTGGCGTCCTTGTAGTTGCGGTGGCCCGCGTCGATCGGGACGCCGCGGCGCTCCTCGTCCGCGAAGCCCGCCTTGGCCTGGTCCAGGTCGGGGTGGACCTGGAGGGAGAGCGGGGCGCCGGCCGCGAGGAGCTTGAGGAGGAAGGGCAGCCGGGGGCCGAACTTGGCGACGGTGGCGGCGCCGAGCTCGCGCTCGGGGTCGGCGGCGATGACGTCCGAGAGGCTGACCTCGCCGGCTCCGCGGTCGAGACGGGAGGGGGCGCCGGGGTGGGCGCCCATCCACATCTCGGCCTGGGGCTCACCGGTGGGCTGGACCCCGAGCAGTTCGGGTATCGCGGTGGTTGATCCCCAGGCGTAGGGGCGGATCGTGTTCGTCAGGCGGTCCATCGTCGTCTTCCTGGATCTGGATGAGGGGTGGGCAAGGTGAGTGCCTCAGCTGTGGCCCCGGGAGGCCAGCGCCAGGTAGGCGGTGGCGAAGTCCGTGACGGCGAGGAGTTCGGCGAGCTGCTCCAGCTCGACGCCCTCCTCCGGTTCGAGCTCGCTGATGGGCGTGTCGTGGCTGAGGGCGAGCTCGCGGGCCGCCGGGGCGGCGGTCAGTCCGCCGGCGGGCCGGTCGCGCAGCAGGACGACGCGGGCGCGCAGGGCCTGGGGCTCCTCGACGCGGTCGCGGAAGAAGTCCTCGGGGTCGGCGCCCGCGGCGAAGTCCCCGGCGAGCAGGACGCCGTGGGCGGGCAGCGCCTCGGGGAGCGCGGCGGCGAGGGCGGGGCGGCCGGCCAGCTCGGCGAGGGTGGCGGCGAAGCGGCGGCCCGCCGGGCCGGCTCCGAGGCCTTCGCTCCAGATGAGCGGGAGGGACTCGGCGAGTTCGGAGGCGAGGGTCTTGGCGGGGTTGGAGTACGTGACGACGGCCGGGCCGCAGCGCTCGGCGGTGCGGTCGAGCCGGTCGGCGACGAGCTGGAGGGTCGCCGGGGCGGCCGTGATCAGGCCGACCCGGTCGAGGAGGACCAGCAGCGGCGTCAGCAGGGCCCACAGCGCGCCGGGTCCGGCCGCCGCGGATTCGTCGTACTCCTGGTACGGGGCCTTGGCCATCGGTACGAGGAGTCCGTGGGCGCCGTCGACGGCCTCGCTCAGCGGTGAGCGCTCGGGGGCGACGGCGACGACGGTGCAGCCGCGCCGGTAGGCCTGTTCGGCGAGGAGGCCGAGGCCGGGCTCGGTGCCGTCGGTGGTGGTGAGGAGCAGCAGGTCGACCGGTCCGGCCCAGCCGGGCAGGGACCAGCGCAGGGCGCCGGAGGCGTGCGCGACGCCGGTGGGGTCCAGCCGGATGACGGGCGCCGAGGCTCCGGCGAGGGCGCCGAGCAGGTCGGCGACGCCGGCGGCGGCGGTTCCCGGGCCCGCGATGAGGACGGCGCGGGGGCGGCCGTCGGGGCGGAGGTCGGCGAGGCCGGCCTCCGTCGCGTGCCGGGCCGCGGTGCGGACGCGGGCGCCTGCGTCGGCGGCGCCGCGGAGCAGGCCCCGGCGGTCGGCGCGGACCAGGGCGTCCGGGTCGTCGAGGAGTGACTCGTCGAGCATGGCGGCCTCCGGCTGTTGGGTGACGGAACCAGTCTGCCGGGTCAGGCGGGGCGGCGGGCCTCGTCGACGAGCAGTACGGGGATGCCGTCGCGCACCGGGTAGGCGAGGGCGCAGTCCCGGCCGGTGCAGATCAGCTCGGGTGCGGTCTCGTCGGCCGACTTGTCCTCGAGGGGCGAGTGGCAGGCGGGGCAGGCGAGGATCTGCAGGAGACCGGCTTCGAGCGGCATGGGGCGCTTCCCTTCGAACATGCGGTTGGGGGGGTCAGCGTACCGCCGTGTCACCTGCGGTGCGGTCTCCGGCGGGTGCCGTGCGGGTGCCCTGCGGGCGGGCTCGGCCCTGCGAACGGAGCCGGTCGTGCGGGTGGCCTGGCCCTGCGGGCGGGCCCGGGCCCCGGCGCCGTCGACCTGGGCCTGGGCCTGCGGGCCGGCTTGGCCCTGCGGGCGGGCCTTGCCCCGCGCGTGGGCCCGAGCCTGCGCCCCGGGCGGGGTCGGGCCGACCTGCGGGCCGGCAGGGCCCTGCGAGCAGCGCCGGGCCTGAGCCCGCGGGCGGACTCGGGCCTACGCGTGCGCCTGACCTGCGCCCTGGGGCGGGCTCGAGCCTCGGCGGGCATGGCCCGGGAGCAGGGCCGGGCCTGAGCCCTCGGGGGGCTCGGGCCAGCGGGCGCGGACGGGACCGCGGGTGAACTCGGGCCTACGGGCGGGCCCGGGCCTGGGGACGGCCTGGGCCTGCGAGCGGGCCTGGGTCTGGGCCTGCGGGCAGGGTGGCTCAGGCCTGCGGGTGAGGGCGGTGCCGTGGGCCGGCAGGCCCCGCGCAGCGGGGACTGCCGGCACCGCCGGCAGGCGCGGTGCAGCGGGGACGACCGGCGCGGCCGGCGGGCGCGGGGGCAGCCGCCGGCCGGCGCGGGGCCGGGCCGCGGGTCAGGCGCGGATGAGGGCCAGGGCCTCGTCGCGGACCCGGGCGAGGGTCGCCTCGTCACGGGCTTCGACGTTCAGGCGGAGCAGCGGCTCCGTGTTCGACGCCCGGACGTTGAACCACCAGTCGGCGGCCGTCACGGTCAGCCCGTCCAGCTCGTCCAGGGTGATGCCCTCACGGCCGCCGTAGGTCGCCTTGACCGCGGCGATGCGGTCCGCCTGGTCGGCGACCGTCGAGTTGATCTCGCCGGAGCCGGCGTACCGGTCGTAGGAGGCGACGAGCTCCGAGAGCGGCCCGTCCTGGCCGCCCAGCGCGGCCAGCACGTGGAGCGCGGCGAGCATGCCGGTGTCGGCGTTCCAGAAGTCCTTGAAGTAGTAGTGCGCCGAGTGCTCGCCACCGAAGATGGCGCCGGACGTGGCCATCTCCTCCTTGATGAACGAGTGGCCCACCCGGGTGCGCACCGGGGTGCCGCCGTTCTCCTTGACGACCTCCGGGACGGACCAGGAGGTGATCAGGTTGTGGATCACCGTGCCCTTGCCGCCGTTGCGGGCCAGCTCGCGGGCCGCGACCAGCGCGGTGATCGCGGACGGGGAGACGCCCACGCCCCGCTCGTCGATGATGAAGCAGCGGTCGGCGTCGCCGTCGAACGCGATGCCGAGGTCGGCGCCCTCCGCCAGCACGCGGGCCTGGAGGTCCACGACGTTCTTCGGGTCCAGCGGGTTGGCCTCGTGGTTGGGGAAGGTCCCGTCCAGCTCGAAGTACATCGGGACCACGTCGAGGGGGAGGCCGTCGAAGACGGTCGGCACGGTGTGGCCGCCCATCCCGTTGCCCGCGTCGACGACGACCTTCAGGGGGCGGATCGCCGTGAGGTCGACCAGGCCCTTGAGGTGCGCGGCGTAGCCGGCGAGGCTGTCCTGCTCGGTGACCGTGCCGGGGACGGTGCCGGCGGGGATGGCCGGAGCGCCCTCGTCGGACCACTTCTCGGCGAGCTCGCGGATCTGCGCGAGGCCGGTGTCCTGGCCCACGGGGGCGGCGCCGGCGCGGCACATCTTGATGCCGTTGTACTGGGCCGGGTTGTGCGAGGCCGTGAACATCGCGCCGGGCAGGTCCATCGACCCCGACGCGTAGTACAGCTGGTCCGTCGAGCACAGCCCGATCAGGGTGACGTCGACGCCGCGGGCGGCTGCCCCGCGCGCGAACGCCGCCGACAGGCCCGGCGACGACGGGCGCATGTCGTGGCCCACCACGATCGCCGGAGCGTCGGTGACCTCCACGAACGCGGCACCGAACAGCTCCGCCAACGACTCGTCCCACTCGTCCGGTACGACACCACGCACGTCGTACGCCTTGACGATGTTCGAAAGATCTGCGGCCACTGCCTGCCCTCCTGAAGGTCCTGTGCGGTGGAGCAAACCTACCCTGCGCGCAGCGACCCGCCCCCAGGCGATCCGTCCGATCAGGAATCGGGGGACCGCAGGACGCGGAGGTGCCCCCGCCGGGTCTCGCCCGTCGTGGCACCGCCCGGGCCGGATCGGCCGGCCTCGGCCCGGGGCTCGGGCGGGCGCGCCGCCTCGCGCACGGCGTTGGCGAGGGCTTCGAGGTCGTCGCCGCTGGGGCGGGCGGGGGCCGAGGCGTCGGCCAGCCGGACGACGTCCCAGCCGCGCGGGGCGGTCAGGCGCTCGGAGTGCTCGGCGCACAGGTCGTAGCAGTGGGGTTCGGCGTAGGTGGCGAGCGGGCCGAGAACTGCGGTCGAATCGGCGTAGACGTACGTCAGTGTCGCGACGGCAGGGCGGCCGCACGCGGTGCGCGAACAGCGACGTACAAGGCTCACGACGTTGGACCGTACCGCACTCTTGACCGGGCCGCGACGACTCTCCCGCCGGTCGCTCCCCCGTGTCGTGGTCGGGGACTACCCTGCGGGGGTGACCAACAGCCCCCTTCCTCCCCGCCAGGTCGATCTTCCCGCCGAGCCGCGCGCCCGTCGGCGCGACCGGCACGGGCGGGGGATGCGCGGGCCGGTGGCCCCTCCGCAGGTGCCGCTGTCGGCGAGCCGCTCGGAGCAGTTCGGGGACCTCGTACGCGACTCCGTCGAGCGGCTGGAGCGGCGCTACCCGCAGCTCGCCGAGGTGGAGTTCCTCGTCGGTGACGTCCCCGGTCCGCCCGGCGGCCCGGACGCCGGCTGGAACGACGAGGCGGTGCCGCTGGGCGCGGTGCAGGAGCCGCGCGAGGGCCGTCCGGCCCGGATCGTGGTCTTCCGTCGGCCGGTGGAGATCCGTACGAAGACGCGCGACGAGAAGGCCCTGCTGGTGCACGAGATCGTGGTCGAGCAGGTCGCGGAGCTGCTGGGCCTCTCCCCGGAGACCGTGGACCCGAGGTACGGGCAGGACTGAGGCCCTCTCCTCGGACACGGAGGCTCCTCGGAGACCGAGGCTCTCCTTCGACCGGGCCGGGCTGCGCGGTCGGTGCGCCCGGGGCGCCCGGGGAAGACGGACCGGCCCCGCCGCGGCGGGGGTCAGCGGGTGAGGATCGAGAGGTCCTGGGCCGCCTTGGGGACGGAGACGGTGGATCGGTCGTCCGACAGGGTCTGGACCGTGAACATCGCGATGCCGTCGTGCGGGAGCGACAGGGTGCGGGCCGCGTGGACGGGGCCGCCCGAGAGGGTCTCCACGGTGAGGGCGTAGGAGCCCTTGGCGCCGGCCGGGGCGACCGCCGCCCTCTGGGTGGTGCCCGCCTTGACCGTCAGCTCCTGGGAGGCGGCCTCCCCGCCGCCGGTGCCGGGCGAGGCCGTCACCCTGACCTTGGCGTCCTGGGTGCCGGAGGCCGTCAGGGCCAGGACGGTCGTGTTCTCCTCGGGCCGGTTGTCGGCCACGGTCGCCCGTACGCCCACCGGTCCGGCCGCGGGGACGAAGCCCAGCTCCTGCTTGGCGCCGCTGCCGCGGACCACCCGTACGGCGGCGACGACCGGGGAGGTCCTCTTCGCGTCCACCGGGGTCAGCAGCAGGGAGCCCGGCTCGCCCCGGGTGAGGTCCCCGAGGTCCGCGCTCGCCGTCATGCCCGCCTTGACGTGCAGCTGTTCGCTGCCGGCCGGGCTGATGGAGCCGCCGGGGCCGGCCAGGCGCAGCGCCAGGTCGGCGTCCTGGTCGCCGGGGACGAAGGCGACCAGCCGGACGGAGACGGCGTCCGCCGGGATGCCCGGCAGCACCAGGGAGCCCGCCGGGTCGGTGGAGGCGGGCAGCCAGTCGGCGCCGACGCCCTCCTCGGCGACCTGCACCGAGGCGCCGACCCGGCCCGCGCGGGTGGTGACGTGCGCGGTGACGTCCCCGAGCTGGGTGGCGGGGGCCACGGAGGACAGCAGGACGGCCTTGCTGGAGCGGGGGTCGACGCGGATGTTCTCGCCGGCGCCCGCTTCGGGCTTGAGCGGCCCGTCCGGGCCGAAGAGCGTGATGTCCACGACGGCCGCGGCGTCGTCGGGGTTGGTGAGGTGGACGTAGTCCTCGCGCCCCTTCGCGACGGCGGCGCCGGGGAACCAGAAGTCGGTGCCGGGCGCGGTGCAGCCGGCGCCGAGGACGCCGCGGGCGCGGCCGACCGAGACCTTGGTGGTCTGCTGCGCGGTCCAGCCGGGGGCCAGGAGCCCCTCGGCGACGCCGGTCAGGGCGGGGGCGTCGGCGCCGGAGGCGGTCGCCCCGAAGGGCCTGCCCGGTTCCTTGGGCTCCAGTACGGGCTTGGCGTCCTTGGTGGCGCCGAGGAGCCGGGCGGAGACCTGCCCGGTCGCGCCGGCCGCCGGGGTTCCGCCCGTTGCGGCCGGGGTGAACGCCGTGTAGGTGGTGTCCGCGATGTCCGAGGAGCTGGGCGCCGGGCAGACGAGCAGGGACCGCTCGACCGGCATCCGGGCCGCTGCGGCCGCCTTGCCGTCGGCCGGCCCGCCCGGGGCTGCGGGCGCGGTGAGGGCGGCGATCCCGGTGAGGGCGGCCAGAGCCGCCGTCACGGCCGCCAGCGTCAGAGGTGCGCGCTGCTTCACTGCTGGGGGCTCCCGTCCGGACGCGGGTCGTGCTGTCCGTAGGTGTCGTACGGCTCGTACGGCTCGTACGGCTCGTACGGGTAGGGGTACTGCCCGAGGCCGGGGTCCTGGGCCGGTTGCGGCTGCGGGTGGTGCTGCTGCTCGTACCCGGGCTCCGGGACGTAGGGCTGCTGGGGCTGTTGCGGCTGTTGCGGCTGTTGCGGCTCGTACGCGTAGCCGCCCTGCTCCTCGCCGCGGGCCTGGTAGGCGTACGCGTCCTGCCCGTAGGCCTGCTGGGCGGGGATGTGCGCGTACGGGTCGGCGACCGCGGCGGTCTCCGTCGGGGCGGGGGCGGCCGCCGCGTCCGCGCGCAGGCGGCGGGCCCGGCGGCCCTCGCCGGCCTCGCCCGGACCGGGCTGGGACGGGAGCGCCGCCTCCTCCTCCGGGAGGTCGTCGTCGAGCCGGGCCCGGCGGCCGGGCAGGGCCATCACCAGGAGCACCAGCGCGAGGAGGCCCTGTGCCCAGAGCCAGGCGGTGCGGACGGGCGAGGTGTCGTGGACGAGGTCGAGGCGGCCGCCGGCGGCGGGCAGCTCGAAGCCCTGCGCCCAGCCGTCCAGGGTCTTCGGCGGCAGCGGCTTGCCGTTGAGGGTGGCCCGCCAGCCGGAGTCCGCGCGGTCGGCGATGCGCAGTACCCGGCCCGTTTCGCCGGACGGGATGGCGCCGTGGGCCTCGACCGGGCCGGAGGCGACCGGGATGGGGGCCTCGCCGGGCCGGCCGGAGACGATCACGGTGCGGGGCAGCCAGGGCTCGACGCCCCACAGTGCGGTGCCGTCCTGCTGGTGGCGGCGGCTCAGGCCGGGGGTGGCGTCGAGGACCCGGCGGATCTCCTCGGGACCGCCCGGGCGGAACATGACGAACCGGATGGCGTAGGCGCTGAGCTGGCTGGACTGGTCGGCGCCGGAGCCGGCGACCAGGTTGGAGACGACCTTGTCGAGCCGGGGGTCGCCGCCGGTCGCGGCGGTGATCTCGGCGTCGCCGAGGCGGGCGCCGGAGCCGCGGACGAGGCTGTAGGAGACGGTGGCGGGGCCGTCGAGGCCGAGGACCAGGGTCCGGGTCTGGTTGTCGTCCCCGCCCGCGTCGGCGACGAAGGCCGGGACCTGTACGGGGTCGCGGCGCTGGAGCGGGCCGTCGGCGCCGCCGATCACCCAGGCGGCCGCGCCGAGCAGCGGTCCGGCGGCGGCGGCGAGGGCGATCAGCGCGGCCAGCGGCTGGCGCCAGCCGAAGCTGCGGGCGGCGACGCGGTGCCTGGCGCCGTCCGCGCCGAGCACGGCGGCCGCGACGAGGGCGAGTCCGTAGACCAGGGTGGCGGGGCCGGCCCAGGTGGTGCGGGCCAGCAGGACGGCGAGCAGCAGTCCGGCGAGGGCGGCGGCCCAGGCGGTGCGGACGGCGAACTGCCGGTCGGCGCGGAGCAGGGCGGCCAGCGCGGCGAGGACGACGCCGGCGAGCAGTGCGGAGGCGCCGGTTCCGGGCCCGCCGGGGTTGGCGCCGAGGAGGCCGAGGGCGCCGGCGTCGCCGGCCCCGTAGGACAGTCCGGCCTCGTGCAGGAGGCGTCCGGGATGGACGAGCAGGGCCAGGGACCAGGGGGCGAGGACCAGGAGCGGGACGGCGAGCGTGGCCAGCAGGCGCGGTCCGTACGTCTTCCAGCGGGCGCGGCGCACGACGAGTGCTGCGGCGCCGAGGACGGCGGCCAGCGGCCACAGGACGGGGGTGAAGGCGGTGGCCAGGGTCAGCAGCAGCGTGTGGGTCCACACCGCGCGCCAGGTGCCTCGGTCGCCGTCGGCTCCGCCGAAGGCGAAGGCGGCGACGGCGGAGCGGGCGAGGAGCGGCAGCAGGACGGCGAGGACGGCGGTGCCGAGGCGGCCGGTGGCCAGGGCTCCGGTCACGGCGGGCAGGAAGGCGTAGGCGACGGCGGCCCAGGCGCGCAGCAGGCGGGACTCGACGAGGGGCCGGGAGGCGAAGTAGGCGGTGAGTCCGGCGAGCGGGACGGAGCCGACGAGCAGCAGGGTCAGGGCCGCCTGGGTGGAGCCGAACAGCAGGACGGACACGGCTCCGAGGACGGCGAGGTAGGGGGGCGCGTCGGCGGTGGAGCCGGTGGAGACGGAGTGCCAGCCTTCGGTGTGGGCCCGCCAGAGGGCGAGGCCGCCGTCGGGGGCGGGCAGCAGGGCGCCGCCCATCAGGGAGCCGCCGCCGATCAGGGCGCGGCAGGCGGCGAGGGAGACGAGGAGGAGGACGCCGAAGAGGACGGGGGCGGGATTGCGGGCGATCCGCTTGAGGCGGGCGAACCGTTCGGCCTCCGGGAGGTCGCCGTCCTCGTCGGGGGCGTCCAGGATGCTGGCCCCGCCGTGCCGGCCGGCGGGGGCGGGCTCGGTGGTGCGGCCTTCGCCGAAGTACCCGGCGAGGGCTTCGGTGTTGGCCCGCAGGGAGGCGCCGGGCGGGGGGAAGAGCGGGCGCAGCTCGGCGGCGGGGACGGCGGGGCGGCGGCGGGCCCTGCGGGCGGCGAGGACGCGGCCGGGGCGGAGCAGGGTGGCGAGAAGGCCGGTGAGTTCGTCGACGGCCTGGCCGGGGGCCTTGCCGACGAGGTAGGCGAGGGTGCGCAGGACGGTGCCGAGCAGGACGCGCAGCAGCACGTAGGGCAGGGCGCGGCCGGAGCTGTTGGCCAGCATCGTGTAGACGGCGCCGGACTTGTCCACGCGGTGCGGGCTGGAGGTGGTGCGGCCGGCGCAGTCGACGGTGCGGCGTTCGCGGGCGGAGGCCTCGGCGTGCCGCAGGACGGCGTCGGGGGCGACGAGGACGGTGTGGCCGGCGCTGTGGGCGCGCCAGCAGAGGTCGACGTCGTCGCGCATGAGGGGCAGGCGGCGGTCGAAGCCGCCGAGGGCGTCGTAGACGTCCCGGCGCACGAGCATGCCGGCGGTGGAGACGGACAGGACGGGCCGGATCTGGTCGTGTTGGCCCTGGTCCTGTTCGCGGCGGTCGAGGCCGGTCCAGCGGCGGCCGCTGCGGGCGATGGTGACGCCGGCTTCGAGGAGCTGCTTGCGGTCGTACCAGCCGCGGAGCTTGGGTCCGACGACGGCGGCCTCGGGGTTCTCGTCGGCGACGCGCAGCAGTTCGGCGAGGGCGTCCGGTTCGGGCGCGCTGTCGTCGTGGAGGAGCCAGAGCCACTGGACCGGTTCGCCGTGCGGCAGTTCGGGGAGGTCGTACGCGTCGTCGCGCCAGGTGCGGCTGACGGGGTCCCAGCCGCTGGGGCGCTTGAGGTACGGCAGGTCCTCGGGGGTGAGGGTGCCCGCGGTGCGGGCGGCTTCCTCGACGGCGGTGCCGAATCCGGTGCGGCGGGCGAGGTGCAGGACGCGGTCGTCACCGAGGGCGTCGGCGAGCATGCGGGCGGATTCGTCGGCGCTGCCGGTGTCGGCGGCGATGTAGGCCTGCGCCGGGCGTTCCTGGCCGAGGAGGCCGGCGAGCGTCCGCGGCAGCCAGCGGTCGCCGTCGTGGGCGACGAGGACCGCGGTGACGACGTGCCGGGGGAACTCTGGGGTGGCGGCGGCCTGGTGGGAGGCCGCCGACTGGCTGTGCAGGGACATCGCGGTACGGGCCCTCCGGCCGGGGGTCCGGGGGTGGGGTGCCCTCGGAGGCTGCTGGACAGCGCCCCACCCTAACGGCTGGCACGACAGCGGTCCGCCTCCTGCGGGGAAGGTGCAGGAGGCGGACCGTGTGCTCTGCTGTTCCGCCCGGTGCGGCGTCGGCCGTGCCGTCGGATGCGCCGTGCGCGGTGCCGTGCGTGGACCTGTGCGATGCGCCGGGGGGTATCTCAGGGGGTATGTCGGGGGATGTGCGGCGGGCGCCCGTCGACCGGCGCCTGGGCCTCCTCAGACCGCCGCCTTCTTCAGGCGGCGGCGCTCACGCTCGGAAAGACCGCCCCAGATGCCGAATCGCTCGTCGTTGGCGAGGGCGTACTCGAGGCATTCGGAGCGGACTTCGCAGGCGAGGCAGACCTTCTTGGCCTCCCGGGTGGAGCCGCCCTTCTCGGGGAAGAAGGACTCGGGGTCGGTCTGGGCGCACAGAGCGCGCTCCTGCCATCCGAGCTCCTCGTCCGCCTCCTCGACCAGCAGTTCCTGAAACAGCTCGGTCATGTGCGCCCCTCGCTCTGTCTGTGCGTCCCCGTGGTGATGCCGTCACTGATCGCTACGTAACGACACGAGTGAAATTACAAGTGCGTGGCTCCGGCGCAGTCAAGCTGGGATCTGCTATTGGGCCTCTTATTCACTCTGCGGAACCAAGCGTATGCAGAAAGTGTTCAAATCGCCAAAAATCGTGACACATGCCTCGGGCATCGGAGACGCCCCCTTCACCCCCGTCGACGTCACGCTCAGCAACATGGTTGCGATCCGGCCACGGAAGCGGCGCAGATCACAGTCAGGTCACGAGATGGGGGTTCGGGTTTGAACCGCAGTACTGCGCCACCTGCCCGGGTCCCGCCTGCACAAACCTTTCTCCGCTCGCAGTAGCCGGATGAGGTGAAACTTCGCGCTCGAACCTGACATCGAGTTGACAGTCCGGCCCTCGAACCGTTCTCCTTGTTCGCATGTCAGCGCCCGCAGTCGCCACCCGGACCCCCATTCGTGGGTTCCTGTGCGCTGCCCAGGTTCGCTGTCGCTGTTGCAGCTGTTGATGCCTCCGGAGCCCCGGCTCCCCTGAGCTCCAGCCCCCGCAGCAACCGCCGGCACGACTGACACCGTCGAGGTATCCCCACGATGAACAGCGCCACCCCCGCCACCTCCACCGCCACGGCCGCCGCGCCCTACCCCGGCGGCGAGAGCGACCTCCAGATCGCCGGCGACATCCTCGCCGTCCAGCACCTCCTCCAGCCCGCCCGCGAGCACCCGGCCACCGTCGCCGAGTTCGTCGGCCTCGCCCGCTCCATCGCCGAGGACCGCGCCTCCTGGGAGCACCTGGTCCAGTACGACGCCACCACCCGCTGGTACCACCGGCTGCGCACCGGCCCCGGCTACGAGGTGTGGCTGCTCAGCTGGGTCCCCGGTCAGGGCAGCGGCCCCCACGGCCACGGCGGCTCCTCGGGCGTGCTCACCGTCCTCGACGGCGAGCTCACCGAGCACGGCCCCCGCGGGCCGCTCGCCCTCGGCGCGGGCTCCCAGCGGGTCTTCGCCCCGGGCTACTCCCACGAGGTCGTCAACGACACCCTCGACGGTGCGGTCAGCCTGCACGTCTACTTCCCCGGCCTCACCGAGATGCCCGTGCACAGCTGCTCCCCGGCCCGCCCCGAGGTCCTCGCTGTCTGACCCCCGCGGCGCCTGACAGACTTCGGTGCATGCGCATTGTTGTTCTGGCCGGCGGTATAGGCGGCGCCCGTTTCCTCCGCGGACTCAAGTCGGCGGTCCCTGACGCGGACATCACGGTCATCGGCAATACCGGTGACGACATTCACCTGTTCGGGCTCAAGGTGTGCCCCGATCTGGACACGGTGATGTACACCCTCGGCGGTGGCATCAACGAGGACCAGGGCTGGGGCCGGACCGACGAGTCCTTCACCGTCAAGGAGGAGCTCGCGGCCTACGGGGTCGGACCCGCCTGGTTCGGCCTCGGCGACCGCGACTTCGCCACCCACATCGTCCGTACGCAGATGCTCGGCGCGGGCTTCCCGCTGAGCGCGGTCACCGAGGCCCTGTGCGACCGCTGGCGGCCCGGCGTGCGGCTGCTGCCCATGTCCGACGACCGGATCGAGACCCACGTCGCCATCACCGAGGCAGGCACCGGAGAGCGCCGGGTCGTCCACTTCCAGGAGTACTGGGTGCGGCTGCGCGCCGCGGTGGACGCGGAGGCCGTCGTCCCCGTGGGCGCCGAGCAGGCCGTGCCCGCGCCCGGCGTGCTGGAGGCCGTCGCGGCCGCCGACGTGATCCTCTTCCCGCCGTCCAACCCGGTCGTCTCGGTCGGCACCATCCTGGCCGTGCCCGGCATCCGGGAGGCCGTCGCCGCCGCCGCCGCGCCCGTCGTGGGCCTCTCCCCCATCGTCGGGGGCGCGCCCGTGCGCGGCATGGCCGACAAGGTGCTGGCCGCGGTGGGCGTCGAGTCCACGGCCGCGGCCGTCGCCCTGCACTACGGGGCCGACCTGCTCGACGGCTGGCTGGTGGACACCGCCGACGCGGACTCCGTCGCCAAGGTCGAGGCCGCCGGGATCGCCTGCCGCGCCGTGCCGCTGATGATGACCGACCTGGAGGCCACCGCCGCGATGGCCCGGGCCGCACTGGAGCTGGCCGGGACCCCGCGGTGACGGCCGCGCGCGCTCCTCGCGGGCACGGTCCCTCGTACGAGGTGCGGGCGGTCGACGGGATACCCGAGGTCAGGCCCGGTGACGACCTGGCGGGCCTGATCGCGACGGCCGCTCCCGGCCTGCGCGACGGCGACGTCCTGCTGGTCACCTCGAAGATCGTCTCCAAGGCGGAGGGCAGGATCGTGGAGGCCGCCTCGCGCGAGGCGGCGATCGACGCCGAGACGGTACGGGTGGTCGCGCGCCGGGGCCCGCTGCGGATCGTCGAGAACCGGCAGGGCCTGGTCATGGCGGCGGCCGGAGTCGACGCCTCCAACACGGCCCCCGGGACGGTGCTGCTGCTGCCCGAGGACCCGGACGCCTCGGCCGCCGCGATCCGGGCGGGGCTGCGCGACCTCCTGCGCGTGGACGTGGGCGTGGTGGTGACGGACACCTTCGGGCGGCCGTGGCGCACCGGGCTCACCGACGTGGCGATCGGCTCGGCCGGCGTGCGGGTCCTCGACGACCTGCGGGGCGGGACGGACGCGCACGGCAATCCGCTGAGCGCGACCGTGGTGGCCACCGCCGACGAGCTGGCGGCCGCCGGCGACCTGGTCAAGGGCAAGGCCGCCGGGCTGCCGGTGGCCGTCGTCCGCGGACTGGCCCACGTCCTCGGCGAGGGGTCCTCGGCCCGGGACCTGGTCCGCCCGCCGGCCGACGACATGTTCCGGCTGGGGACCTCCGAGGCCGTACGGGAGGCCGTGGCGCAGCGCCGTACCGTACGGGCCTTCACCGCCGAGCCGGTCGACCCGGGCGCGGTGCGGCGGGCGGTGGCGGCGGCCGTGACGGCCCCGGCGCCGCACCACACGACGCCGTGGCGGTTCGTGCTGCTGGAGTCCGCCGCGGCCCGGCTGGAGCTGTTGGACGCCATGCGGGACGCCTGGATCGCCGACCTGCGGGCCGACGGGAAGTCCGAGGAGTCGGTCGCCAAGCGGGTCCGCCGCGGGGACGTGCTGCGCGACGCCCCCTACCTGGTGGTGCCCTGCCTGGTGACGGACGGGGCGCACCACTACGGGCACGCCCGGCGGGACGCGGCGGAGCGGGAGATGTTCGTCGTCGCCATGGGAGCGGGCGTGCAGAACTTCCTGGTCGCGCTGGCCGGGGAGCGGCTGGGTTCGGCGTGGGTGTCCTCCACGATGTTCTGCCGGGACGTGGTGCGCAAGGTGCTGGACCTGCCGGACGACTGGGACCCGATGGGGGCGGTGGCCGTGGGCCATCCGGCCTCGGCCCCGGCGGACCGGCCGGCGCGGCCGGCCGCGGACTTCATCCGCGTCCGCTGAGCGCGGTCACAGCCGTCCGATGTCGCTGCGGGGCATGCGGGGCGTGCGGCGGGGCGGGGTCCGGCCGGCGAGCAGGATGAGGCGGGCGGCGCGGTGGCGCTGGCCGGCGTACGGGGCGAGGAGCTCCAGCATGGCGGCGTCGTCGGCGTCCCGGTCGCCCGCGAGGGCGTAGCCGACGATGCCGGGCAGGTGCAGGTCGCCGGTGGTGACGGCGTCGGGGTGGCCGTTGCTGCGCTGGAGCGTCTCGGCGGAGGTCCAGGGCCCGATGCCGGGCACGGCCTCCAGCCGGGCGGCCGCCTGCGGGAGCTCCATGGCGGCGGCCTCCTCCAGCCGGTTCGCGACCCGGGCGGCCCGGACGACGGCCGCGGAGCGCTTGGCGTCGACCCCGGCCCTGTGCCAGTCCCAGGACGGGATCAGCGCCCAGGTGCGGGCGTCGGGCATGACACGCAGGCGCAGCTCCGGCGGGCTGCCGGGGGCCGGTTCGCCGTACTGGGACACCAGGCGGCGCCAGGCGCGGTAGGCCTCGTCGGCGGTGACCTTCTGCTCCAGCACCGTGGGGATCAGGGACTCCAGCACCAGGCCGGTACGGGTGAGGCGCAGGCCGGGGCGGCTGCGGTGGCTGGCGTGCAGGAGGCGGTGGCGGGGGACGAAGGCGGCGGGGTCGTCGCCGGCGCCGAGCATCGCGGGCAGTTGTTCGAGGATCCAGTCGGCGCCGGGGCCCCAGGCCTCGGCGGTGATCTCGGGGGCGGCTCCGGCCGCGGCCGCGGCGCCGGTGCGCAGGACCCGGAGGGTGGCGGGACCCTGCGGGGTCCGGGTGGCGCGCCAGACCGACCCGTCGGGGGTGGCGCGGAAGGTGGGGTCGCCGGGGCCGCGGCGGAGCGGGCCGAGGGTGAGGCCGAGGTCGACGGGGGCGCCGGGTGCCCACCGGCGGCGCGCGCACACCGGCGCCCTGCCGGTACGGGCCCCCCGGCCCCCGGCTTCCCCGCCCCGGCCGGGCCGGCCGATTGCCGCTGCGTCCGCGGGACGGAGCGGGGCGGCCGGCGCTTCGACCGTCGGGCCGAGCTGGAGCGGGGCGGCTGGCGCTTTCGGCGCCGGGCCGGGGTGGGGCCGGGGCACGGTGGTGCGGCCGCCGCGGACGGCGGCGCGGGTGAGGGGGTCGAAGCGGCCGGCCATGCCTTCGAGCGTAGCCCGCCCGGGGGCCGCTCCCCGCCCGCCCGGCCTGCGCCCCGGCCCCCGCGGCGCTCCGGGGGCCGGACTACGGGCGGCCCTGGAGTTTGGCCGAGGTGGTGCGGGCCGTCGGGAGCTTGCCGTACAGGAGCCTGCCGGGGCATTCCGTCGCGAAGCCGTCCCGGTGGCCCGAGATGACGTTCATCCGCACGCTGCTGCCCTTGGCGTAGAGGTTGCCGCCGCCCGACCTCAGCGTCGTCTTCGCCCGCGGGTCCGCGCCGAACAGGCCCAGCTTCCAGGCCGTGAGGCGCGCCACCGAGTCGACCACCGCCGCCGGCGGGGTCGTGCTGGTGTAGGTGCCGATCACCGCCACGCCCATGCTGTCGGTGTTGAAGCCCATGGTGTGCGCGCCGAGGACCGCCCTGGAGACTCCGCCCGCGCGGCCCTCGTACACCGTGCCGCACTTGTCGACGGCGAAGTTGTAGCCGAGGTCCCGCCAGCCGCTGCTGACCACGTGGTAGCGGTACAGGCTGCGCAGTACCGCCGGGGTGTCCCTGCAGGCGTAGTTGTTGCCGGAGGCGCTGTGGTGGACGAAGGCGGCCTTGACCGTGTTCGTGTAGACGAAGCCCGACTCGCGCAGCTTCTCGTCCGCGCCCCAGCCCTGGCGGGTGACGATCCGCGGACGCGGCCCGATGTACGGGCGGGCCGCCGCGGTCAGCTCGCCGTCGCTCGCGAAGACCGCGTCGGCCGTGGAGTCGGCCTTGTCGAGCTCGGTGATCTCCGTCGCGCCCAGCGCCGCGTGCGGCAGGTTGGCCGCCGACGACTCGGCCATCTCCATCGTCATGCCGGGGACGGCGATCTCGCCCTTGTCGTCCTCCCCGGGGCCGGTGTTCTTGCCGTCCGTGCCCGCCGCGGGCGTGTCGGCGCCCGGGTCGACGAGCTCGATCCGCAGGCCGGAGGGGAGCCGGGCCGGCGCGCGGGTGGCCGTGGCGCCCGGTTCGGCCTGCACCCGGACCTCGACCCCGTCGGACTCGCCGACCCACAGCGGGGCCGTGGCCCCGCGGACCCGGCCGGAGCCGCGTTCCACCGCGTCGGGGTCGGCGGCGTGTTGGTCGTTGTGGGTCTCCACGTCCTGCCAGCCGGACCAGGTGGCGGTCGCCGTGGACCGGGTACGGACCTGGACCCGGCCGTGGAGCGGCGCGGCCGCGTCGTCCCAGACGACGCCGACCAGGGAGAACGTCGCGACCTCACGGGCGGCCAGGCCCTGCGTCTCGGGGAGGCGGGGCGAGGCGCTCGTGCCGGGCACGCCGGGCGTGCGGTCCGCCGCGCGCCCCAGGGGGACGAGCGGCAGCGACTCGGTGGACCCCGCGGGGGTCACGGGGGCGGCGCCCACGGAGGGGGCTGCCAGGGCCGGAGTAGGGAGTGCGAGGGGCAGGGCCAGTACGGCGGCCGTCGCGACGCCGATCGAGGAAGCAAGGAATCCACGCATGACAAGGATGCTGGGCACCCGCACCGCCCGGCGCCATACGAGAACTGACGCTCCGTCGGCGTACCGCCGGGCACCCCTCCCCCGTACGGGGGAGCCGCGGGCCCCCGTACGGGGGACGGGCCCGCGTACCCTGTGCCGGGTGAACGCCACTGACCGCACCCCTGCCGACCTGCTGCGATCCGCGCTCGCCGCCGATCCGGGCCGCCCGCTCGTCACCTTCTACGACGACGCGACGGGCGAGCGCGTCGAATTGTCCGTCGCCACCTTCGCCAATTGGGTGGCCAAGACCGCCAACCTGCTCCAGGGCGACCTGGGCGCCGAGCCCGGGGACCGGCTCGCGCTGCTGCTCCCCGCTCACTGGCAGAGCGCCGTGTGGCTGCTCGCCTGCGCCTCGGTCGGGGTGACCGCCGAGGTGGGCGGGGACCCGGCCGGCGCCGGCCTCGTGGTCAGCGGACCGGACTCACTGGAGGAGGCGCGCGCCTGCTCGGGCGAGCGGGTGGCGCTGGCGCTGCGGCCGCTGGGCGGCCGGTTCCCGCAGCCGCCGGCCGGTTTCGCGGACTACGCGGTGGAGGTGCCGGGGCAGGGGGACCGCTTCGCGCCCTTCGCCCCGGTCGACCCCGACGGCCCCGGGCTCGTCGTCGGCGGCGAGGAGCTGTCGTACGCGGAGCTGACCGGCCGCGCCCGCGAGGACGCGGCGAAGCGGGGGCTCGGGCCGGGCTCGCGGGTGCTGACCGGGCTCGGGTACGACACCTGGGAGGGGCTGTCGGCCGGGCTGTACGCCCCGCTGGCCTCCGGCGGCTCCGTGGTGCTGTGCCGGAACCTGGACGCGCTGTCGGCGGAGGCGCTGGCCCAGCGCGTCGAGAGCGAGCGCGTCACCCACACCGTCTGATCCCGGGCCGCCCCGCCCACACCGGCCGATCCGCACCCGCGCCCGGGACCGCCCCGCCCGCGCCGCGCGCCGCGGCGGCAGGCGCCATTTCTCACCCGCATGGCCCTGTACAGGGGGTCGCCCCCGGGCCCGCCGCGGCGCTCGGGGGCAGGATCGGCTGTGGCCGTACTCACTCGTACGGCTTGTTGCCGCAGCGGCGAGGGGACGGACGCTAGTGACGGGCAGCGCAGGCATACCGGGCGGCCAGGAGGCGGCCGGAGGCGGTCACCGGCCTCCGCGCAGCCGCCGGCGCCGGCTGCTGCGCGGGATCGGCCTCGGGTCGGCCCTGCTGGTCCTGGCGGGCACGGCCACCGGCTGGTGGCTCTACAACAGGCTCGACGGCAACATCACCGCGGACACCTCCGCGGAGGCGGAGCTGCGGCGCTACGAGCGCGAGCGCCCGGCGAACCTCGCCACCGGAGCCCAGGACATCCTGCTGATCGGCTCGGACTCCCGCTCCGGCAGGGCGAACGCCCGCTACGGGCGGGACAAGGGCACCCAGCGCTCGGACACCGCGATCCTGCTGCACCTGCCCCGGGGCCGGGGGAGCGCGACCGCGGTCTCCATCCCCCGGGACCTGATGACCGACATCCCGTCCTGCCTGACGGCGGACGGGAGCCGCAGCACCGCGCAGTACGCGCAGTTCAACTGGGCGTTCGAGTGGGGCGGGGCCGCCTGCACGATCCGTACGGTGGAGAAGCTGACCGGCATCCGCATCGACCACCACGTGGTGATCGACTTCGGCGGGTTCAAGAAGATGGTCGACGCCGTCGGCGGGGTGGAGGTGTGCCTCAAGCAGCCGGTGGACGACCCGGCGGCCAAGGCGAAGCTGCCCGCGGGGCTCCAGACCCTGCGGGGCGAGCAGGCCCTCGGCTTCGTCCGGGCCCGGCACACCCTGGGCAACGGCAGCGACACCGACCGGATGAACCGCCAGCAGCAGTTCCTCGGCTCGCTCGTCAAGAAGGTGCAGAGCAACGGGGTGCTGCTGAATCCGGCGCGGCTGTACCCGCTGTTGGACGCGGCGACCTCCTCGCTGACCACCGACCCCGGGCTGGCCTCGCTGCGCGGGCTCTACGAACTGGTGCGCGGCGTGCGGGACATACCGACCGATCAGGTCAAGTTCCTGACCGTGCCCCGCCGTCCGTACCCCTCCAACCCCAATCGGGACGAGCTGGTGCAGCCGGACGCGGAGCGGCTCTTCCGGCAGTTGCGGATGGACGGGCCGGTGACGGTGACCCCGCCGAAGCCCGGGGTCACGCCGTCCGCCGACTCCCCGGCGGGGGACGGCACGGCGCCCGCCGGCGACGGGCGGGGAACCGGAACGGACCCGGCGCCCGTCCCCACTTTCACCGGCACCACGGCGGGTCCGGCCGACTGCCGGTAAAGCAATCCAAAAGCCCTGTGTCCGAACCGCGCTGGATGGGCGGTTCGCCCCGTTATCAGGGAAGTGGAATTTGTCACCAGCATGGTTTGCGGCTGAACTGGGCGGATAGGGTGAGCGATCCGGTGCCCTGGCCGACCAAGAGGCCATGCACCAGCAGCCGGATCGTTGACCGTGCGCCTGGGGGAGGCGCGTCGCGAGGCACCGACGGAGGATTCGAGCAACCGTGGATGCGCAAAGCCGTGGGCGGGCGGACGAGATCGACCCCGCAGACCAGTGGGTGATCAACCCCCGCACCGGCCACTACGAACTGCGACTGGCCGACTCCGCTGAGCAGCGGAGACAGCGGCCCGTCGGCACCACGACCCGCAGATCGGCCTCCGCCCCGACCGCCCCCTCCCCCACCGCCCCCTCCCCGGCGGTGCCCAAGCCCCGGCGCGGCGACGGCCCTCCCGGACGGCGCACCGGCCGCACCCGCAAGGGTGGCGGAGGCGGCCCCGGCCGCAGGAAGGCGCTGGTCGTCACCGGTGGAACGCTGGCGTTCCTGCTGGTCGGCGGCTCGGTGGGCGGTTACCTCTACTACCAGCACCTGAACGGCAACCTGACGATCACGGACACCGTGGGCGTCGGCGGCGGCTTCAAGAAGGACCAGGCGATCAACATCCTGGTCATCGGCACCGACAAGCGCAGCGGCGCCGGCAACGAGGGGTACGGGGACGCGGGGAGCGTCGGCCACGCCGACACCACGATCCTCTTCCACATCGCGAAGGACCGCAGCAACGCGACGGCCCTGTCGATCCCGCGCGACCTGATCGCCGACATCCCCACCTGCCCGACCAAGCAGCCGGACGGGTCGACCAAGGACATCCCCGGTACGAAGGGCACCCGCTTCAACACGAGCCTCGGGCAGGAGGGGCGCGACGCGGGCTGCACGATGCGCACCGTCAAGGACCTCACCGGCATCGACGTCGACAGCTTCATGATGGTCGACTTCAACGCCGTGAAGAACCTGAGTTCGGCCGTCGGCGGCGTGCCCGTCTGCCTGGAGAAGGCGGTCGACGACAAGGACTCCAAGCTCAAGCTCGCGGCCGGCGAGCACCGGCTGGCCGGCGAGGACGCGCTGGCCTTCGTACGGACCCGGCACGCCTTCGGCAACGAGAGCGACCTGGACCGCATCAAGACCCAGCAGCAGTTCCTGAGTTCGATGATGCGCGAGATGAAGTCGAAGGAGACCCTGACCAGCCCGAAGAAGTTCTTCTCGCTGGCCGAGGCGGCCACCAAGTCGCTGACGGTGGACCGGAGTCTGGGATCGATCGAGAAACTCACCGACCTCGCCACCGAGTTGAAGGACATCGACCTCAAGAACATCACCTTCACCACCCTGCCGGTCCTCGACAACCCGGCGGAGAAGGTCAAGGCGACCGTCGTGCTCAACCAGGAGCAGGCCGCTCCGCTGCTGCAGATGATCCGGGGGGACGTCTCGCTCACGGAGGTCGAGAAGAGGGAGCAGGCCTCGCAGGAGGCGGCCGACGCGGACGCGAAGGCCCGGCAGGACGCCCTGCTCCAGGGCGCCCGCGCCCCCGCGGCGGACGTACGGGTGGACGTGTTCAACGGGGGCGGCCCCAAGGGGTCGGCCTCCACCACGCTGAACTGGCTGCAGAACGGCAAGGGCGTGTCCCGGTCCGCCAACCGGGGCAACGCCCCGGCGAAGGTCGGGGCCACCCAGCTGGAGTACGCGCCCAACCAGGCCGACCAGGCCCGGGCGCTGGCCGAGATGATGGGGCTTCCGGCCACCGCCATGAGGATGGGGACGGCGGACGCCGGGGCGAAGACCCCCATGAAGCTGACCCTGGGCCCGGACTTCAAGGAGCCGGGTGCGCCGCTGGCGCCGCCGCTTCCCCAGGAAGTGCCCAAGGACGTGCAGCGCGTCGAGGCCGACAAGGCGGTCTGCGTGAAATGACCGACCGCAGCCGGTAGGACCGGCGCCACACAGACTGAACAGGGATTTCGAGGGGGGTACGCGTGAGGCACAGCAGCGTGCGGCGGGAGGGGGCGACCGCCCGGGCCGCCGATGACACATCCGGCGGCGGCAGCGGTTCCGCCACGGTGCCCCCGCCGCGGGACGGTTCGCCGAGGGGGCGGCGGGCCGGCGGCAGTCCCGCCCCCCGGGGCCGGCGGGGCAGGCGCCGCGTGCTGCGGTGGGTGGCGTCCGTACTGTCCCTGCTCATACTCGGCACGGCGGCGGCCGGTTACCTCTACTACCGTCACCTCGACGGCAACATCCGCAGCGGGCAGCGGCTGAGCGGCGAGAGCGGTGTGCCCAGGACCGAGGCGAACGCCGCCGGGCAGCGTCCGCTGAACATCCTGATGATCGGGTCGGACAGCCGCGACAAGCCCGAGAACCTGGAGCTGGGCGGCAGCCGCGACAGCGTCGGCGCTCCCCCGCTGGGAGACGTGCAGATGCTCCTGCACGTGTCGGCCGACCGCAAGAACGCCTCGGTGGTCTCCATTCCGCGCGACACCCGGGTGGACATACCCGAGTGCACCGACCCCAAGACGGGCGAGAAGTTCAAGGCCGTCAACACCATGATCAACCAAAGCCTCGGGCGCGGGGGTCCCGGCTGCACCGCGGCCACCTGGGAGAAGCTGACCAACGTCTACATCGACCACTGGATGACGGTGGACTTCGCCGGCGTCGTGCACATGGCCGACGCGATCGGCGGCGTCGAGGTCTGCGTCAAGGACAACGTCTGGGACCGGTCGCTGGCCACCGCCTCGGGCGGTTCGGGCCTCAAGCTCCAGGCCGGCAAGAGCAAGGTCAAGGGCGAGCAGGCGCTCCAGTGGCTGCGCACGCGGCACGCCTTCAGCAGCGACCTGGGCCGGGCGCAGGCCCAGCACATGTACATGAACTCGATGATCCGCGAGCTCAAGGGGCAGAACGCCTTCACCGACGTCGGCCGGCTCACCGGCCTGGCCGAGGCGGCCACCCGCTCGCTGGTGGTGTCCGAGGAGATCGGTTCGGTCAAAAAGCTCTACAACCTGGCCGTGCAGCTCAAGGACGTGCCGACCAACCGCATCACGATGACCACCATGCCGACGCTGCCCGACCCCCGGGACCCGGGCAACCGGCTGGTGGTGCACCAGGCGGACGCGGACCGGCTGTGGACGATGGTCCGCAAGGACGTCGCCTTCGACAAGAACGGCGCCCCTACCGCGGCCGGTGGCGCCTCGCCGTCCCCGCAGCCCTCGACGCCCGTCCAGGAGGCGCCCAAGCAGCCGCCGACCCCGCCGGAGCGGGTGGCCGTACGCGTGGTCAACGGGACCGGGGCCGGCGGGGCGGTGACGCCCAAGCGGGCCGGGGCGGTCACCGAGCAGCTCGCCGCCAAGGGCTACACGACGGCCAGGGCCGACACCGCGCTCCTGCCGGAGCGGACGACGGTCGTCCGCTATCCGACGGCGGACCTCGCGGACGAGGCGCAGGGCGTCGCGGCGGCGTTGGGCATCCCGGCCGCCTCGGTGCAGGTGTCGGCCGACGTCCTCCAGATCACGCTGGTGGTCGGCGCGGACTGGCGCGAGGGCGCGGTGTACCCGCAGCAGCCGGCGCCGGAGGCCGGGGCGGTCCCGGAGACGGCCGAGGCCCTCAACGGCTCCGACAGCGAGGCCTGCATGGACGTGTACAAGCCGTACCGCTGGTGACGCGGGGGCGGTGAACGCCGAAGGGGGGCGGCCCGGTCCTCGACGGACCGGGCCGCCCCCCTTTCGGCGTCCCGCGGGCGGTACCGGGCCCGGGGGGGGGGGGGGGGGGCCCCCCCCGCCCCCCCCCCCCCCCCCCCGGCCCCCGCGGGCCCCCGCACGCAAACGACCGGGCACGCCCCCCCCCC
>NZ_JBHXSC010000041.1:0-36645 GCF_042716505.1 Streptomyces sp. NPDC058674 | reverse complement strand
GTGGGGGGGGCCGGGGGGGGGGGGGGCGGGGGGGGGGGGGGGGCCCCCCCCCCCCCCGGGGCCCCGCCCGGTCCGCTCGGACCTGCGACGGACCGCGTCAGACCTGCGACGGATCGCGCCGCACCGCCGGGCGGCGGCTCGCGATGACCCGCTTGGCGAGCGCGCGCGGGCTGGTCAGGAAGCCGAAGCCCCAACACAGGTGCATGGTGGCGAGGGCCACCGGGATTCGCGCGCGGGAGGTGAGCGGCAGGCCCTTGCCGGCGGGGACGGAGCCCGCGGTGATGGCCGCCAGGTAGCCGGCCGGGACGGCGAACGCCCACGGGGTGACGGCCGCGCCCACGACGACGCCGGCCGCCATCGCGCACACCAGGGTGGGCGGGGCCAGGTAGCGCAGGTTGATCGAGCCGGAGTGGTAGCGGGCCACCACGTGGCGCCACCGCCCGTAGTCCTTGTACTGCTTGGCCAGGGCCCGTACGGAGCGCCGCGGGCGGTACTGGACCTTGAGCTCGGGAGAGAACCAGATCAGGCCGCCGGCCTCGCGGATGCGGAAGTTCAGCTCCCAGTCCTGGGCGCGGATGAACTCCTCGTTGTACCCGCCCTGCTGCTCCAGCGCCTCGCGGCGGAAGACGCCGAGGTAGACCGTCTCGGCCGGGCCGGCCCGGCCGCCGGTGTGGAAGGGCGCGTTGCCGACGCCGATCCGGGAGGTCATCGCCGCGGCGACGGCCTCCTCCCAGGGGGTCTCGCCCTCGGCGTGCATGATGCCGCCGACGTTCTGGGCGCCCGTCTCCTCCAGGAGGCGGACGGCGGTGGCGATGTAGTTCGGGGAGAGCATGCCGTGGCCGTCGACGCGGACCACGATCGGGTGGTGCGAGGCCTTGATGGCGGCGTTGAGCGCCGCCGGGGTCCGGCCGGTGGGGTTCGGGACGGTGTGGACGCGGGAATCCTCCGCGACCAGGGCGGCGGCGATCTCGTCGGTGCGGTCCGTGGACGGCCCGAGGGCGATCACCACCTCCATCTCGCCCGCGTACTCCTGTTCCAGGATGTGGCGGACGGAATCGCGGAGGTAGTGCTCCTCGTTGAGTACCGGCATGATCACCGAGACTGCGGGCTGCTGGGCGGGCATGTGGTCCTTCACGGTCGGGTACCGGTGTCACGTTACCGCGTACGGGGGAACCGGGTGCGCGCCGAGTGAGCGGTACGGACGGACGCTGATCGTATGGGCTTACTGTTCCGACGATCAGATGACGTACCGGCCGTTCCCCTGCCGTCCCCGCGGAGGTGTCCCCCGTGCCCCAGCCGCACCGTCCCACCCGTCCCGCCAGGCCGCCCCAGCCGCAGCGCGCACGGCGCGGCGGTGGAGGGCGCCCGGTCCGGCGGCGCAGGGACAAGCCCCGGTGGGGGGTGCGGATCGCGGCCGGGCTGTCGGTGGTGGTGCTGGGCTCCGGGGCCGTCGGGCACGCCGTCATGACCGGCCTGGACACCGGCATCGAGCGGGTGGACCCCTTCAAGGACATGAAGAACCGCCCCCAGTCCGGCCACGGCCTGAACGTCCTGCTGGTCGGCACCGACGGGCGGGAGAAGATCACCCGGGAGGAGAGGCGCGAGTACCGGCTGGGCGGGGCCCCCTGCCACTGCACCGACACGATCATGCTGGTGCACCTCTCGGCGGACCGCGAGCGGGCCAGCGTGATCAGCCTGCCCCGCGACAGCTACGCCGAGGTGCCCGCGCACCAGGACCTGGTCACCGGCAAGGCCCACAAGGCCCATCCCGTGAAGCTGAACGCGGCGTACGCGGAGGGCGGGCCGAACCTGACCGTGCGGACCGTGGAGAACATGACCCGGGTGAAGATCGACCACTACCTGGAGGTCGACTTCACCAGCTTCATGAAGACGGTCGACGCCATGGGCGGCGTGGAGATCTGCACCGCCAAGACGATGCGCGACACCCACACCGGCCTCGACCTGCTGCCCGGCACCCACCGGCTCACCGGCGGACAGGCCCTGCAGTACGTGCGCTCGCGCCACATCGACGGCGCCTCGGACCTGGGGCGGATGCAGCGTCAGCAGCGTTTCCTCGCCGCCCTGGTCAAGCAGGCCACCAGCGGCGGGGTGCTGCTGAACCCGGTGAAGTTCAAGCAGGTCAGCTCCACCCTGCTCGGCTCCGTCCGGGCCGACCGGGGCTTCGGTTCGGAGCAGATGCTCGCGCTGGGACAGGCCATGCGCGACTTCACCCCGTCCTCGTCGGAGTTCGCCTCCGTGCCGATCGGGAACCCCTCGCACCCGGTGAAGGGCATCGGCTCCACCGTGAAGTGGGACGAGCCCAAGGCCGCCAAGCTGTTCGAGGCGGTGCGCCACGACCGGCCGCTGGCTCCGGTCCGGCCGGGTGCCTCCGGGAGCCGCCCGGCGGCGGTCCCGGTGGACGTTCCGCCGCGGCAGGTCCGGGTCCGGGTGGAGAACGGGACGCGGATCGACGGACTGGGCGGCCGGGTGGACGCGGCGCTGCGCGCCACCGGCTTCGACACCACGCGGGCCCCGGGCAACGGCGCGAGCCGTGAGGTCAAGCGGACGGTGATCATGTACGACCCCCGGTGGGACCGGACGGCCCGTACGGTGTCCGCCGCCCTGCCCGGCAGCGAACTGCGGGCGGTGGCGGGGCAGGGCCGGACCGTGGTGGTGGTCGCGGGCGCCGACTACCGCACGGTGGTGCCGGTGCGCGCGGAGAACCCGTACGAGGGCGGCACGACCCCGGTGGTCACCGGCGACCAGGTGGTCTGCGGGACATGAGCGCGCCGCCGCCCGGGCGGTCCCGGACGGCGGCGATGGCGGTGGCGGTCCAGCGGCCGGAGCGGCCGGAGCGGCCTAGCGGACGCGTTCCACCAGGGTGACCTGGAGGCTGCGGACCTTCGTCTTCTGGACCACCTTGTAGTGCTTCTCCAGCGCCCGGGCCTGGGCCTCGGGCAGCTTGTGGTACGGGTTCGGCGTACCGCTCCAGGTGACCACCCACACCCGCCGGGTGGTACCCAGGCACTGCTCGGGCTGCTCGCACTCCACCGGGAAGAGGTCGTCGCTCTGCACGGCCGTGCGCCGGGCGAACACGTCGCGGAGCTCGACCCGGTCCGGCAGGGAGTACTCCACCTGGAAGTCGGTCATGTAGACGGTGTCGGCCCCGCGGACCGGTACGAAGCCGTCGCCGGGCCGGTAGCCCTTGGCGATGACCGCCGCGGCCTCCTCGCCCTCCCGGCCGCTCTTGACCGTCTCCGTACGGATCTGGCGCTGGTCGGGGAGGCCGAGGAGGATCACCGCGGCCAGGCCGGCCACCCCCACCGGCCGGGGCCGGAGCGCGGCCAGGCCGGCGGCGGCGAGCACCACCCAGGCGGGCATCGTGAAGAGGAGGTAGCGGTCCATGAAGTACGAGGTGCTGCCCTGGGAGACGACCCAGGCGGCCGCGATCGGGGCGGCGCCGACCAGCGCGAGCTCCACGGCGGGCCGCCGGCCCCGGCTCCACGCGAGCGGGAGCAGCGCGAACGCGGCGATGGCCAGCGCGATGAGCGGGGAGCCGAAGAGGGCGTCCCAGACCTCCGCGATGCTGCGCAGGTGCGGGGTCTTGATCCAGCTGATCTGCCGGCCCACCTGGCGCTGGCCCAGCAGCACCAGCGGGACGACCGGGAGCAGGGCGACGGCGACCGTCAGCGCGTAGCCGACGAGCGTGCGCCCGCGCCGGTCCTGCCGCCAGCGCATCAGCACGATCAGGGCGTGCGGCAGCAGGAACAGCAGCGAGACGATGTGGAACAGCCCGGCCGCCGCGACGGCGACGGCGTACGGGGCCCAGCGCGCCGGGGACGGGCGCTTGAGCGCCCGCAGCAGCAGCCAGGTGGCGGCGGTGACCGCGAACACCACGAAGGCGTAGGACCGGGCCTCTTGGCCGTAGCGGGTGACGGAGGGCAGCAAGGCGAAGAGCAGGCCCGCGAAGACGGCGGTGCGGCGGTCGAAGACCGTGCGGGCGGTGAGCACGACGAAGGCGGCGGCGCCGGCCATGGCGAGCGCCGACGGCATCCGGAGCATGGTCGGGGAGTCGCCGAAGACGGATATCCAGCCGTGCAGCAGCAGGTAGTAGAGCCCGGAGACGGCGTCCACGTTGCCGAGCATCTCGACCAGGTCGCCGGTGCTGCGGACGGCCGCGTTCCAGCTGGCGAGCTCGTCGCGCCACAGGTTCGGGGTGCCGCTGCCCGCGCAGGCCGCGGCGAAGGTCAGTACGGCCGCCCAGAGCCAGTCGAAGCGGGCCCGGCCCGTCGCGGGCGGGGCGGTGCGGTGCCCCGCCCCGTCGTTCTCGGCGGGGCGGTCGGAGCCGGCCCCGGCCGCGACAGCCGTACTGCTGGTGGTCATTGCACGAACCTTCCGGATCCATCGGGGGCAGCTGCGCGAGTGGGCCCCGTCGCATGAGGATCCGGACCGAGCTCGACGTGTCAGGGTAGATCAGTGTCCGGGGCCGCAACCAATCCCGGGCGGCCCCCGGACGCGTGCGTCACCTGGGGCGCACCGGCGGATCGCTCTTGGGCAGCGAGACCTTGGCCCCGTCCAGCAGCCGCTTGAGCAGCGCCGACAACGGCCGCTCGGCGAAGCGGTGGACGAGCCAGGACAGCAGCAGGATGACGGCCAGGCACAGGGCCAGCAGGTGGAAGGGGGCGATGCCGTGGTCGCGGCCCCAGCGGATCATCGCCCAGCCGAGCTCCTGGTGGAGCAGGTAGACGGGGTACGTGAGCGCGCCGGCCACCGTGAGCCACTTCCAGCGGATCCAGTTGAGGGCGCCCATCGCGGCGGCCAGCATCACCAGGAAGGCCGCGGCCGAGACGGCCGCCATCACCGGCCAGGACAGGCCGTGGTGGACCTCGTACTCATAGGCGCCGACCGTGATGTGCAGCCGGTTCTGCGCGTACAGCCAGGAGAAGCCGACCACCCCCAGGAGCATCGGGTTCACACCGAACCGGTAGATGAGGTACATGGCCACGCCCGCGATGAAGTACGGGGCGTCCTGCGGCATGAAGACGGTGTCCATCAGCTTGCTGTCGGTGCCCGGCGTGATCACCGCGAGGATCGTCCAGATGCCGCAGAAGGCCAGGACCCGACGGTAGGTCAGCCCCATGACGGCGACGACCGCGAACAGCAGGTAGAAGCGGAGCTCGATCCAGAGCGTCCAGTACACGCCGTCGGCCTCGGTCACGCCGAGGGGGCGCTCCAGCATCGTGAGGTTGGTCAGCACGTCGCTGACGCTCATCGGCTCGCGGCTGGCGCGGACGGTCGCCGCGAAGTTCACCACGAGGGTGGTGATGATGATGCCGACCCAGTACGCCGGGTAGAGCCGCACGATCCGGGAGGTGAAGTAGTCCCGGGGCGAACGGCCCCAGCACGACATGCAGATCACGAATCCGCTGATCAGGAAGAACAGCTGGACGCCCATCCAGCCGTACGAGGCGACCCGGTGGACGCTCGGCATCAGGTTCCGCGGGGTGTTGCCCCACACCTCGGGGTGGATGTTGACGCCGGCCCAGTGGAAGGCGACCACGGAGAGCGCCGCGATCAGGCGCAGCCCGTCCAGCACGTACAGCCGGGGCCGTTTCGGCGTGCCGGCGGCCGGGCGGGCCGGCTGGGCCGGCACGGCGTCGTGCACAGGCAGGGGTGGTATGACAGCTGACATGGGGGGACGACTCCGCGATGTGTCCGGCTGAGGGATCTGACGTCGCATCCGCCTGCGAGCGCGCCGGGACGTCAGACGCCACCTTAAGGGTGGCCCGCAGGGGCGCACGGCCATGCGGGCGATCCGTGATCCGAAACACGCACGGACACGAGGTCAGTCGTCGAAGCCCTGGGCGGCCCGCTCCTCGCGCAGCGCCATGATCGCCTGGCGCCGGGCGAGCCGGTGGGTGCGGCGGATCTGGGCCTCCTGGTAGCGCCGCTCGTCCCGCTCGGTCTCGGGGAGCACGGGCGGGACCGTGCGGGGCTTGCCCTCGGCGTCCACGGCCGCGAAGACGAGGTAGGCGCTGCCGACCTGGGTGGCGGGGGTGGACTCGTTCCAGCGCTCCGCGAGGACCCGTACGCCGATCTCCATGGAGGAGCGGCCGGTCCAGTTGCACTGGGCCTTGACGTGCACCAGGTCCCCGACCCGCACGGGGGCCAGGAAGGCCATCTCGTCCATGGAGGCGGTGACCGCGGGGCCGCCGGAGTGGCGGCCGGCCACGGCGCCGGCCGCGTCGTCCACCAGCTTCATGATGACGCCGCCGTGCACGGTGCCCAGGAGGTTGGTGTCGTTGGCGGTCATGATGTGGCTCAGGGTGGTCCGAGAGGCCGAGGTCGGCTTCCCCGGCAGCTCGACCGGTATGTCTGTCATACGCACACCTTAGATGCGCGCCGGGGGCATCAGCTCTGCAACAGCACCGGCACGGAACCTCCCCCGGGCTGTCGGACGGCGCGACCGGACGTGCATCCTAGGGCGCATGAATGACTGGCCAGCAGGGTGGAACGGCGAGCGCGACGACCGCGGCCGTCGTGACGACGGGTACGGACGCGGCAGCGGGCAGGCGCAGCCGGAGGGCGCGCAGCGGATGCGGCACGTCCAGCGGCAGCAGCCGCCGCGCCCGGCGGTCCCGCCGCCCGCCCGGCGGCCCGGGACCCCGCCGCCCGCACCCGGCGTGCCCCCGCAGCAGGCGGGGGGCGCCCACGACAGCTACGGCGGCTTCGACAGCGGCTACAACACGGGGCAGGTCTACGGGGCGCCCGCCGGGCCCGGGGGGCCCGCACAGCCGCCCTCGGGGCCCGGCCGCCCCGGACGGGCCCCGGGTCCGGCCCCGGACTGGCGCAGGCGGATCAAGGTCGGCTCCATCGTGCTGGCCTCCGCCCTGCTGGTGACCTCGGTCGCCACCTACTTCTGGGCCGACTCCAAGGTGCGCCGGGAGGTGGACCTCGCCAAGGTCATCGAGCGGCCGAAGGAGGGGGACTGCACCACGTACCTGATCGTGGGCTCCGACAGCCGCGAGGGCATGTCCGCGGAGGAGAAGAAGAAGCTCCACACCGGTTCCGCCGAGGGCAAGCGGACCGACTCGATGATGATCCTCGCCAAGTGCTCCAGCGGGAACACGATGATCTCGCTGCCGCGCGACTCGGACGTGGAGATCCCGTCCTTCGTCGGCTCCCAGTCGGGCAAGAAGTTCGCCGGCCAGGGCCGGCGGGTCAAGCTCAACGCGGCGTACGCGGAGGACGGCCCGGAGCTGCTGGTGCGGACGGTGGAGCACAACACCGGCCTGCGCATCGACCACTACGCGGAGATCGGCTTCGCCGGCTTCGCGAACATCGTGGACGCGCTGGGCGGGGTGGAGCTCGACATCGAGAAGGCCTTCAAGGACGAGAAGTCGGGCGCCGACTTCCAGGCCGGGAAGCAGACCCTCAACGGCGAGCAGTCGCTGGCCTTCGTGCGGACCCGGTACGCCTTCGCCGAGTCGGACCTGCAACGGACCAAGAACCAGCAGAAGTTCCTGTCGGCGCTCGCCTCGCAGGCGGCGACGCCGTCCACGGTCCTCAACCCGTTCTCCCTGTACCCGATGCTGGGCGCGGGACTGGACACGCTCATCGTGGACAAGGACATGGGCCTGTGGGACATGGGCCAGATGTTCTTCGCGATGAAGGGCGTCAACGGCGGTGACGGCGTCTCGATGAACATGCCGATCTCCGGCCAGCGCGGCGGCAACCTGGTCTGGGACAAGGCGAAGGTGCAGCAGCTGGTGAAGCAGATCCAGAACGACGAGAAGGTCACCGTCCGCGGACAGTGAGCGCGCGCACGGAAAAGGGGCACCCCCGAGGGGGTGCCCCTTTCCCGTGGTGCGGGCGGGTCAGCGCTTGCCGGCGCGGGCGCGCAGCTTCCACGGCATGGCGATGGACTCCAGCTGGACCGAGAGGTTCATCTTGGACTCGCCGATGGTGCGGTCCTCGAAGTGGATCGGGACCTCCATCACCTGGAAGTCGCGGCGCAGGGCCTTGAACTTCATCTCCACCTGGAAGCTGTAGCCCGCGCTGCCGACCGACTCCAGGTCGATCGCGCGCAGCGCGTCCGCGCTCCACAGGTTGAAGCCGCCCGTGATGTCACGGACGCGGGTGCCCAGGATGGTGCTCGCGTAGGCGTTGGCCCAGCGGGAGAGCAGCTTGCGGTGCGCCCCCCAGGCGTCGGACAGGGTGCCGCCCGGGACGTAGCGGCTGCCGACGACGAGGCCGGCCCCGGTGGACAGGGCCACGCCGAGCATCTCGGCGATCTTCCCGGCCGGGTGCGAGCCGTCCGCGTCCATCTGCAGGACGTACTGGGCGCCGTCCTCGACGGCCTTGGCCATGCCGGCGGCGTAGGCGCGGCCGAGGCCGTCCTTCGCGGTCCGGTGCAGCACGGACATCCGCGCGGAGCCGTCCTCGGTGCGGTAGCCCTCCGCGAGCTCGTCGGCGATGCGGCCCGTGCCGTCGGGCGACGAGTCGTCGACGACCAGCAGCCGCAGGCCGGGCTGGTCCAGGCTCATGAGGAGCTCGGCCATGCCCGGCAGGTTGCCCGCCTCGTTGTACGTGGGCATGACCACCGTGAGCGGGGTCTGCGCCCAGGCGCCGGGGAGCTGGGTGGTCGCGACGTCCGTCGCGCGGGGGGTCTGCTGCTCACCTATCACAGGGTTATGCCTCACTGAAGTCGGTCGGTACGCGCACGCCCCCGCCCGGGATCACCGGTCCGAGGAAAAACGGACTGCGGCGGGAGGCAGCTCAGCCTCGCACCACACCCGCGCCCCTGCGCGAAGTTCGTTGTCAGCCCCGACCACCGCGCCGTCGCCGATGACCGCGCCGTCCAGCACAGTGCGCGATCCCACCGAGGCACCAGCGCCGATCAGGCTGGCGCTCACCTGCGTGTCCGGGCCGATGATCGCGCCGTCCAGCACGATGGAGCCCTGGACGACCGCGCCGGCTTCGATACGGGCACCGGCGCCCACCACAGTACCTCCAGAAAGCTTGGCTCCGTCCGCCACCCGGGCTCCCGGGAGCACCAGGAATTCACCGCGGGGACCGGGAACGGCCGGGGAGGAGACGACACCGCGTACCAGATCGGCGGAAGCCTGGACAAAGGACTCCGGCTTGCCGAGGTCCAGCCAGTAGGTGCTCTCGGTGACGCCGTGCAGCTTGGCTCCGGAGGCGAGCAGACCGGGGAAGGTCTCGCGCTCGACGGAGACGGGGCGGCCGGCCGGGATGGAGTCGATCACGCTGCGGCGGAAGACGTAGCAGCCGGCGTTGATCTGGTCGGTGATGATCTCTTCGGGGGTCTGCGGCTTCTCGGTGAAGGCCAGCACCCGGCCGTCGGGGTCGGTGGGGACCAGGCCGAACGCGCGGGGGTCCTCGACCTGCACGAGGTGCAGGGAGACGTCGGCCGCGGCCTTCTCGTGGGACGCGACCAGGCCGGCGATGTCCAGGCCGGTCAGGATGTCGCCGTTGAAGACGAGGACGGAGGAGTCCGGCCCGCCGGTCAGCCGCTGCGCAGCGTTGCGGATGGCGCCGCCGGTGCCGAGCGGCTCGTCCTCGACGACGTATTCGAGGGTGAGGCCGAAGGCGGCCCCGTCGCCGAAGTACGGCTCGAAGACCTCGGCGAGGTAGCAGGTGGCCATCACGATGTGCGTGACACCGGCGGCAGCAGCCCTGGCTATCTGGTGGGCGAGGAACGGGACACCCGCGGCCGGGACCATCGGCTTGGGGGTGTTCACCGTCACGGGGCGCAGACGCGTCCCCTGCCCGCCGACCAGCAGGATCGCTTCCGTCATTGTTTTCTCCCCAGCCGATTCGGTCGTACGAAGGTTCAAAGTTAGCCCATCCGGGGAAGCGGAATCGCCGGAGGACCGCCATCCCGGCCCGGTCCGCTCCGGCGGGCGCGGAGACGAAGGCCCCCGGCGGCTGCCGGGGGCCTCGACGTCCTTGCGGTGCAGGGGTGTCAGGGCAGGTTGCGCGCCATGACGATCCGCTGGACCTGGTTCGTTCCTTCGTAGATCTGCGTGATCTTCGCGTCGCGCATCATGCGCTCCACCGGGTAGTCGCGGGTGTAGCCGTAACCGCCGAGGAGTTGGACGGCGTCGGTGGTGACCTCCATCGCCACGTCGGAGGCGAAGCACTTGGCCGCGGCGCCGAAGAAGGTGAGGTCCTCGTGGGGGCCGCCGGCGGAGACGCGCTCCGAGCGGGCGGCCGCCGCGTAGGTCAGCTGGCGGGCGGCCTCGATCTTCATGGCCATGTCCGCGAGCATGAACTGCACGCCCTGGAAGTCGCCGATCGGCTTGCCGAACTGCTTGCGCTCCTGGACGTAGCCCTTGGCGTAGTCCAGGGCGCCCTGGGCGATGCCGAGCGCCTGGGCCGCGATGGTGATGCGGGTGTGGTCGAGGGTCTTCATCGCGGTGGCGAATCCGGTGCCCTCGGCGCCGATCATGCGGTCGGCGGGAATCCGGACGTTGTCGAGGTAGACCTCGCGCGTCGGGGAGCCCTTGATGCCGAGCTTCTTCTCGGGGGCGCCGAAGGAGACGCCCTCGTCGCCCTTCTCCACGACGAAGGCGCTGATGCCCTTGGAGCGCTTCTCGGGGTCGGTGACGGCCATGACCGTGTAGTACTCGGAGACGCCCGCGTTGGTGATCCAGCGCTTGACGCCGTTGAGCACCCAGAAGTCGCCGTCGCGCACGGCGCGGGTCTTCATGCCCGCGGCGTCGGAGCCCGCGTCCGGCTCGGAGAGCGCGTACGAGAACATCGCGTCGCCCTTGGCGAGGGGGCCCAGGTACTTGGCCTTGAGCTCCTCGGAGCCGGAGAGGACCACCGGGAGCGAGCCGAGCTTGTTCACGGCCGGGATGAGGGAGGAGGAGGCGCAGACGCGGGCCACCTCCTCGATCACGATGACGGTGGCGAGGGCGTCGGCCCCGGCGCCGCCGTAGGCCTCCGGGACGTGGACGGCGTGCAGGTCGCTGGCGACGAGGGCGTCCAGGGCCTCCTGCGGGAAGCGGGACTCCTCGTCGACCGCGGCCGCGAACGGCAGGATCTTCGCCTCGGCGAGCGAGCGGACCGACTCGCGGAGCATGTCGTGCTCCTCGGCCGGGCGGTACAGGTCGAAGTCGGCAGAACCCGCCAAGATCTCTCACTCCCCAGGTGGTGCGTGATGCTAACTACCGTTAAGTAACCCAAATCTTAGTGTCCGTCGCCGGTAGGGCGATATGGACGGCCCACGTGAGCTGTGCGACAGCGGCGGCCTCCCTCGGCAGCGTCCCCGCGGACGGGCACGACTATGCTCAGTGGCCGCAATCGCCCCGCACCTCTGGAGCACCCATGGCCCCCCTCAGGATCACCGTGATCGGCACCGGTTACCTCGGCGCCACGCACGCCGCAGCGATGGCGGAGCTCGGTTTCGAGGTGCTGGGGCTGGACGTGGTGCCGGAGAAGATCGAGATGCTGGCGTCCGGCCGGGTGCCGATGTACGAGCCCGGGCTGGAGGAGCTGCTCGCCCAGCACGTGGCCGGGCTGCCCGGCTCCTCGGGGCGGCTGCGCTTCACCACCTCCTGGGAGGAGGTCGGGGAGTTCGGCGACGTCCACTTCGTGTGCGTGAACACCCCGCAGAAGCACGGCGAGTACGCCTGCGACATGTCGTACGTCGACTCCGCGATGGAGTCGCTCGCCGCGCACCTGACGCGGCCGGTGCTGGTCGTGGGCAAGTCCACGGTGCCGGTGGGCTCGGCGGAGCGGCTGGCCGCGAAGCTCGCGGAGCTGGCCCCGGCGGGTGCCGGGGTGGAACTGGCGTGGAACCCGGAGTTCCTGCGGGAGGGCTTCGCCGTGCAGGACACCCTGCACCCGGACCGGATCGTGATCGGGGTGCAGGGCGAGCGCGGCGAGAAGCTCCTGCGGGAGGTGTACGAGACGCCGATGTCGCAGGGGTCCCCGCTGGTGGTCACCGACTTCCCGACCGCCGAGCTGGTGAAGACGGCCGCCAACTCCTTCCTCGCGACCAAGATCTCCTTCATCAACGCGATGGCCGAGGTCTGCGAGGCCGCCGGCGGCGACGTGGCCAAGCTCGCGGAGGCCATCGGCTACGACGAGCGGATCGGCGCGAAGTTCCTGCGCGCCGGGATCGGCTTCGGCGGCGGCTGCCTGCCCAAGGACATCCGGGCCTTCATGGCGCGCGCGGGCGAGCTGGGCGCCGACCAGGCGCTGACCTTCCTGCGGGAGGTCGACTCCATCAACATGCGGCGCCGCGGGCACATGGTGGAGCTGGCCCGCGAGGCGGTGGGCGGGTCGTTCCTCGGCAAGCGGGTCGCCGTGCTCGGCGCCACCTTCAAGCCGGACTCGGACGACGTCCGCGACTCCCCCGCGCTGAACGTGGCCGGGCAGATCCACCTCCAGGGCGGTCAGGTGACCGTCTACGACCCCAAGGGCATGGACAACGCGCGCCGGGTCTTCCCCACCCTCGCCTACGCGGACTCCGCGCTCGCGGCGGCCCGCGGCGCGGACGTCGTCCTGCACCTGACCGAGTGGCGGGAGTTCCGCGACCTCGACCCCGCCGAGCTGGGCTCGGTGGTCACCGACCGCCTGATCCTGGACGGCCGCAACGCCCTCGACCCCGAGCACTGGCGCGCGGCGGGCTGGACCTACCGCGCGATGGGCCGCCCCCGGGCCTGACGGGCACCGCCCCGGGCCCGCGGGGCGGCGGCCGGTCGCCCCCGCGGGGTCACAGCATCGCGTTGGAGGGCCCCCGGGACGCCTGGAGGTCCCGCGCCACCGCTTCCGCGTCGCGCAGCACCCGTACCGCGTTGGACCAGGTCAGCTTCGCCAGGTCGGGCGCGGACCAGCCGCGGGCCAGCAGTTCCGCGACCAGGTTCGGGTAGCCGGCCACGTCGTCCAGCCCCGAGGGGGTGAAGGCCGTCCCGTCGTAGTCCCCGCCGATGCCGATGTGGTCGATCCCGGCCACCTCGCGCATGTGGTCCAGGTGGTCCGCCACCGTGGCGGCCGTGGCCACCGGGCGCGGGCGCTGCGCCTCGAAGGCCCGGTGCACGGCCATCGCCTCGGGCGTGGTGTCCAGGTGGTGGAAGCCGTGCGCCCGCAGGTTCTCGTCGGCCGCCAGGGTCCACTCGACGGCGGCGGGGAGGATGAACTTCGGCACGAAGGTCGCCATCGCGATCCCGCCGTTGGCCGGCAGCAGCGCCAGCACGTCGTCCGGGACGTTGCGCACGTGGTCGCAGACGGCCCGCGCGGAGGAGTGCGAGAAGATCACCGGCGCGGCCGAGACCTCGATCGCGTCCCGCATCGTCGTCGCCGCGACGTGCGAGAGGTCCACCAGCATGCCGACGCGGTTCATCTCGCGGACGACCTCGCGCCCGAAGTCGGTGAGGCCCCCGTGCCGGGGCTCGTCCGTCGCCGAGTCCGCCCAGTCGATCGTGTCGTTGTGCGTGAGCGTCATGTACCGCACGCCCAGCCGGTACAGGGCGCGCAGGGTGGCGAGCGAGTTGTTGATGGAGTGCCCGCCCTCGGCGCCCATCAGCGAGGCGATCCGGCCGTCGGTGCGGGCCGCCTCCATGTCGTCCGCCGTCAGCGCCCGCACCAGGTCGCCGGGGTGCCGGTCGATCAGCTGGGCGACGACGTCGATCTGCTCCAGGGTGGCGCTGACCGCCTCGTCGCCCGCGTAGTCGGAGCGGACGTACACCGACCAGAACTGCGCGCCGACCCCGCCCGCCCGCAGCCGGGGGATGTCGGTGTGCAGGTGGGCGGACTGGTCGTCCGCGATGTTCCGGCGCGCCAGGTCGTAGCGCACCTTCTGCCGGTCCTCCGGGCGGGGGGAACCGGTGCGCAGCGCCCAGGGCAGGTCGTTGTGGCCGTCCACGACGGGGTGCTCGGCCAGCAGCGCGCGCGCCTCGTCCAGGCGCTGCGCCGCGCTCACTTGCCGAACCCGAAGGCGTCCGCGCCCGCGACCTTCGTACGCAGCCGCTTGCCCTTCTCGGTGGCCTGGTCGTTGAGCTCCTGCTGGAACTCGCGCATCCTGGCGAGCAGCTCGGGGTCGTGCGCGGCCAGCATCCGGACGGCCAGCAGGCCCGCGTTGCGCGCGCCGGCCACCGAGACGGTGGCCACGGGGACCCCGGCGGGCATCTGGACGATCGACAACAGGGAGTCCATGCCGTCGAGGTACTTCAGCGGGACCGGCACGCCGATGACCGGCAGCGGGGTGACGGACGCGAGCATGCCCGGCAGGTGGGCGGCGCCCCCCGCACCCGCGATGATCGCCTTCAGACCGCGTCCGGCGGCCTGCTCCCCGTACGCCACCATCTCGCGGGGCATCCGGTGGGCGGAGACGACGTCCACCTCGTACGGGATCTCGAACTCGTCGAGGGCCTGCGCGGCGGCCTCCATGACCGGCCAGTCCGAGTCCGAGCCCATGACGATGCCGACGACGGGGCCTGCGGCGGAGGTGCTCATTCGGTGACCGTCCCTCTGAGGTAGTCGGCAGCGTGGCGTGCGCGCTCCAGCACGTCGTCCAGGTCGTCGCCGTAGGTGTTGACGTGGCCGACCTTGCGGCCGGGCTTCACGTCCTTGCCGTACATGTGGATCTTCAGCTGCGGGTCGTGGGCCATGCAGTGCAGGTACGCCGCGTACATGTCGGGGTAGTCGCCGCCCAGCACGTTCGCCATGACCGTCCAGCGGGCGCGCGGGCGCGGGTCGCCCAGCGGGAGGTCCAGCACCGCGCGGACGTGGTTGGCGAACTGGGAGGTGACGGCGCCGTCCTGGGTCCAGTGGCCGCTGTTGTGCGGGCGCATCGCCAGCTCGTTGACGAGGATGCGGCCGTCGGTGGTCTCGAACAGCTCCACGGCCAGGTGGCCGGTCACGTCGAGCTCCTTGGCGATGCGCAGGGCCAGGGCCTGGGCCTCGCCCGCCAGCTCCTCGGAGAGGTTCGGGGCGGGCGCGATCACCGTGTCGCAGACCCCGTCCACCTGGACGGACTCCACGACGGGGTAGGCCACCGCCTGGCCGTGCGGGGAGCGCACGATGTTGGCCGCGAGCTCGCGGACGTACGCGACCTTCTCCTCCGCGAGGACCGGGACGCCCGCCTTGAAGGGGGCCTCCGCGTCCTGCGGGGAGCGCACGAACCACACGCCCTTGCCGTCGTATCCGCCGCGCACCGTCTTGAGGATGATCGGGAAGCCGCCCACCTCGTCCGCGAAGGCGCCCGCGTCCGCCGGATCGCGCACGATCCGGTGGCGGGGGCTGGGCGCGCCGATCTCGTCGAGCCTGGCGCGCATCACCCCCTTGTCCTGGGCGTGCACCAGCGCGTCGGGCCCCGGGCGGACGGGTACGCCGTCCGCTTCCAGGGCCCGGAGGTGCTCGGTGGGGACGTGCTCGTGATCGAAGGTGATCACGTCGCAGCCGCGCGCGAAGGCGCGCAAAGTCTCCAGGTCGCGATAGTCGCCGATGACGACGTCGCTCACGACCTGGGCCGCCGAGTCCTGTGGGGTGTCACTGAGGATCTTGAACTTGATGCCGAGGGGGATGCCCGCCTCGTGGGTCATGCGGGCGAGCTGACCGCCGCCGACCATGCCGACTACCGGGAACGTCACTCGTCCAGGGTATCCGCAGGTGCCGGGTGCCCCGGCGCGCCCTAGTTGTTCGCGGGCTCCGGCACCGGTCCGGCAACCGGCTGGGCCGGGCCGTCGGGGGCCTGCGGCGAGGCCTGGGCCGGTACGGAGGCCGCCGGAGCGGCCTCCGGCTCGGGCTCGGGCTCGGGCAGGGCCTTGAAGACCCAGGACCGGTACGACCAGAAGCGGAAGACGGTGGCGGTGCCGATGCCGACGAACTTGAACACGTTGGTGGCGACCGGGCCGTCCCAGCCGAACCCGTAGGTGGCGGTGTACAGCACGCCGTTCTCGATCACCAGGCCGATCGCGCTGAAGGCGGCGAACAGGGCCAGCTCGCGCGTGCGGCCGCTCTGGGCCCGGTCCCGGTAGGCGAAGTACCGGAAGCCGAGGTAGTTCGTGGCGATGGCCACGACGGTGGCTATGACGCTCGCGCGCACCACCTGGAGGTCGGTCGTGTGCCGGATCAGGTTGAAGACACCCAGGTTGACCAGCACCCCCAGACCGCCAACCGCCCCGAACTTGGCGACCTCGCGTGCGAGCCCGCGTACCCGTTCGAGGGCGGATCCGTGCCTCGGTGTGCTCATGTGGTGGTCCAGCCCCTTCTTCGTCAACCCGTTCATGGTAAGCGTCACCCCGGCGCGCCGTCCGTCCGCCGGCCGCAGTGCGATGTACGGCACACGCCTACCCCGTGGCGGGCCCGCTAGCGCACGGTCCGGGCGGGCTCGGCCCGTTCGGGGGCCGTCCGGCTCAGGAACAGCGCGAAGACCGGGGGCCGCGCCTGGAGCAGTTCGAGCCGGCCGCCGTCCGCCTCGGCGAGGTCCCGGGCGACGGCGAGGCCGATGCCGGTGGAGTTGCGGCCGCTGATGGCCCGCTCGAAGATCCGGTTGCCGAGGTCGGGGGGGACCCCGGGGCCCTCGTCCGTGACCTCCAGGACGGCCTGGTTGCCGATCACCCGGGTGCGCAGCGCGACGGTGCCGCCGCCGTGCATCAGCGCGTTCTCCACCAGGGTGGCCAGCACCTGCGAGACGGCGCCGGGGGTGCCGACGGCCCGGACGCCCTGCTTGCCGGAGCGCACGATGGCCCGGCCGGCGCTGCGGTAGGCGGGCCGCCACTCCTCCTCCTGCTGCTTGACGACCTCGTCCAGGTCGAAGGGGACCGCCGAGCCGGTCCGCGGGTCCCGCGAGTTCGTCAGGAGCCGCTGCACCACGTCGGTGAGCCGCTCCACCTGGGTGAGGGCGATGGTCGCCTCCTCCCGCACGGTCTCCAGGTCCTCGGCGACCGTGATCTCCTCCAACCGCATCGACAGGGCGGTGAGCGGGGTGCGCAGCTGGTGCGAGGCGTCCGCGGCCAGGCGCCGCTCGGCGGTCAGCATCCGCCCGATCCGCTCGGCGCTGGAGTCCAGTACGTCCGCGACCCGGTCCAGCTCGGGGACCCCGTACCGCTTGTGCCGGGGGCGCGGGTCGCCCGATCCGAGGCGCTCGGCCGTCTCGGCGAGGTCGGTGAGGGGGGAGGTGAGCCGGTTCGCCTGGCGTACGGCGAGGAGTACGGCCGCGACGACGGCCAGCAGGGCCACGGCGCCGACCACGGCCAGGGTCCGCCCGACCTCTCGGGTCACGGTGGAGCGGGCCTCCTCGACGACCACGAGCTCGCCCTGCTCGCCGCGGGCCGTGCCCCGGATCACGCTCTCGGAGATCCGGTCGCCGACTTCCACTTCCGGCTGTCCGGGGATGGTGATCCGGGCGTACGTGCCGGTGTCGAGCAGCTCGGCGAGGGCGGCGGTGTCCACCGGCTTGCGCTCCAGGATCTCGGACTCGACGACGCCCACCAGCCGCAGCGCCTCGGACTCGATGCGGTCCTGGGCGCTGCTGGTGATGGTGCGGGTCTCCACGATGACCAGGGAGACGCCGAAGACGGCGATGACGACGAGCACCACGGCGAGCGTGGAGTTGATCAGGCGGCGGCGCATGCCTCAGAGCATGCCCCAGGAAGGGGGCTCAGCTCTTCTCGAAGCGGAAGCCGACGCCGCGGACGGTGGCGATGTACCGCGGGTTGGCGGCGTCGTCGCCGAGCTTCTTGCGGAGCCAGGAGATGTGCATGTCGAGGGTCTTGGTGGAGGACCACCAGGTGGTGTCCCAGACCTCGCGCATCAGCTGGTCGCGGGTGACGACCCGGCCCGCGTCCCGGACGAGGACCCGCAGCAGGTCGAACTCCTTGGCGGTGAGCTGGAGCTCCTCCTCCCCCATCCAGGCGCGGTGCGACTCCACGTCGATCCGCACGCCGTGGGTGGCGGGGGGCTGGGCCGCCTCGGCGGCGCCGCGCCGGAGCAGGGCCCGGACGCGGGCGAGAAGCTCGGCGAGGCGGAAGGGCTTGGTCACGTAGTCGTCGGCACCGGCGTCCAGGCCCACGACCGTGTCCACCTCGTCGGCGCGGGCGGTGAGGACGAGGATCGGGAAGCCGTGCCCCTCGGCGCGCAGCCGGCGGGCGACCTCCAGGCCGTCCATGCCCGGCAGGCCGAGGTCCAGGACGACGAGGTCGACGCCGCCCTGCAGTCCCGCGTCCAGGGCGGCGGGGCCGTCCTCCCGGACCTCGACCTCGTACCCCTCCCGGCGCAGGGCGCGGGCCAGGGGCTCCGAGATGGATGCGTCGTCCTCGGCGAGCAGTACACGCGTCATGTGGGTGATGGTAGTCCGCGGGAAGTCAAAGCCGGGGCCTGCCGGTGCACCCCTGCGGAACTGGGCATACGAAGGACTGTCGACCTTCGAATGGGGCCGAACGGTTCCCTGGAATCCTGTGATCCATGTCTCAAGTCCTTCCATATGCCGCAGTGTCGTGTCGTATGGTGGCGAGACGCCTGATGCACTACCCAGGGGACCTTTGTGCCGAAAAGCGCGCCGAAGGCCTCCGATCCCGTTCCGGCCGGTTTGGCTGTCCCCACGCACTGACGTGGCGGCTGCCTGTCCGGCCCGACGACAGTGGATGACCTGTGGGCCGGGCCCGTCACGCGATGGTGCGCGACAGGGCGTGGACCCCGGTGTCGGACGTTCCACCGCTCCCCCTGCGAGGGGCGCGAGCCCCGAGGCGTGGGGCGGGACTCCCGTCGCCGGTGCCGGCCACCCCTCACCGGGCGCTACCAGGCTCACGAAGCCCAGCGTCCCGAGCAAGCAAGGATCGACCATGGCTTCCAGCCTGACGGAGGGCTCCGCGGACACGTCCTCGGAGAAGACCTTCTTCGGCCACCCCCGTGGCCTGGCCACGCTGTTCATGACCGAGATGTGGGAGCGCTTCTCCTACTACGGCATGCGCGCCCTCCTCGTCCTCTACCTGGTGTCGGGAGGCACGGAGGCCGCGACGGGCAGCCAGGGCGGCGGTCTCGCCTTCACGATGGCCACGGCGACGGCGATCTACTCCGTCTACGTGGCGATGGTCTACCTCATGGCCATGCCGGGCGGCTGGTTCGGCGACCGCGTCTGGGGCGCCCGCAAGACGGTCGCCATCGCCGGCGGTGTGATCATGGCCGGCCACGTGTCGCTGGCCGTTCCCGGCCAGGCGATGTTCTTCCTCGGCCTGGCCCTGGTGGCCGCGGGCTCCGGTCTGCTGAAGGCCAACATCTCGACGATGGTCGGCCACCTCTACGACGGCCCGGACGACCCGCGCCGCGACGGCGGCTTCACGATCTTCTACATCGGCATCAACGTCGGTGCCTTCGTCGCGCCCTTCGTCGTCGGAACCGTCGGCGAGAAGGTCAACTGGCACTTCGGCTTCCTGCTCGCCGCGGCCGGCATGGGCCTGGGTCTGATCCAGTTCCTCCTCGGCACCAAGCACCTGGACGCCCGCAGCAGCCTCGTCCCGAACCCGCTGTCGGCGGCCGAGCGCAAGGCCGTCATCGTCAAGGTCGCCGGCGTCGTCGTCGCGGCCGCCGTGTTCTACGGCGCGGTCGCCGCCCTCGGCATGTACACCCTGAACTGGGCGCTCGTCCCGATCACCCTCGCCGGCCTGGTCATCCCGATCGCCGTCCTGGTCCGCATCAAGCGCGACAAGGACCTGTCGGGCACCGAGCAGTCGAAGATGTCCGCGTACATCTGGTTCTTCGTGGCCGCCGCGGTCTTCTGGATGATCTACGACCAGGGTGGCTCGACCCTGTCGCTGTTCGCCGACGGCAAGACCGCCGACACCGTCTTCGGCCTCGGCTTCCCGGCCACCTGGTACCAGTCGCTGAACCCGCTGTTCGTCATGGCGCTGGCGCCGGTCTTCGCCTGGCTGTGGCTCTGGCTGGCCCGCAAGAACCAGGAGCCGAACACCATCGTGAAGTTCGCGATGGGCCTGGTCCTGGTCGGCGCGTCCTTCTTCGTCTTCATCGTCCCGATGAACATGGCGGGCGACGGCACCAAGGTCTCCCCGATGTGGCTCGTCTCGATCTACATGATCCAGACCATCGGCGAGCTGTGCCTCTCCCCGGTCGGCCTCTCCGTCACCACGAAGATGGCCCCGCAGAAGTACGCCTCCCAGATGATGGGCGTCTGGTTCCTCGCGGTCACCGCGGGCGACTGCACCACCGGCCTGCTCTCCATCGCCGGCGTGGACCTCAACGGCGTGTCGGTGATCGCCTTCGAGGCGACCGCCGCGGTGGTCGCGGGCATCGCGATCTACTCGTACCGCAAGAAGGTCCAGTCCCTCATGGGCACGGTGCACTGACGCACCCCGCGCACACGGGAGCGGCCCGGCACACCCCTCGGTGTGCCGGGCCGCTCCCGTGTCCGGTGCCTACCGGGTGCCGCGCAGGCGGCGCCAGGGGGTGAAGGTGAAGACCGCGCCGCCGAGCAGGACGACCGTGCCGGCGACCAGGGCCAGGGCCCTGATGCCGCCCTCGTCCTGCGCGCCGGTCTCGGCGAGGCCGCCCGAGGTGCTGGTGGCGCTGCCGGAGCCGCCCGAGGTGGACGGCGAGCCGGAGCCGCCCTCCTGGGCCGTGGTGTCCAGCTCCAGTGAGACGCCGGTGGTGGACGCCTTGCAGGGGACGGTCAGGGGGGCGGACCCCTCGGCCATCGTGACGTCGATCGCCATGTCGGACGGGCTGAGGGTGACCTTGCCCGTCTTGCCGGGCTTGTAGGTGCCCGCCATGTCGCTGAGGCTGACCCCTTCGCCCTGGCCGATCGGTGCGGCGTTGGCCGGTCCGGTGACCTTGACCGCGCCGGTGTCGGCGCCGCCGAGCTTGATCTGCATCGACGGCTTCAGCGCGCCCTTGGGCAGGGGGAGCGGGGCCTTCATGGCGTCCTTGGCCGTCTTGACGGTCAGGTCGTAGCTGCCGCCGTTCTTCTTCGCGCTGACGGTGACCGGGGTGGTGATGCCGCCGGGGACGGTCTCCCCGCAGTCGAACTTCACGTCGACGGCCTTGCCCGGGAAGTCGCTCTGGCCGCCGCCGCCCGCCGTGGTCCCGCCGCTGGTGGCCCCGCCGTTCGTGGCGCCGCCGTTCGTCGCGCCGCCGTTCGTGGCCCCGCCGTTCGTGGCCCCGCCGTTCGTCGCGCCGCCGCTGGAGCCGGCCGACACGTCGATGGTCGCCCCGGCGGTGACGCCACCCGTCGGCGCGCACTTGGTGACGAAGGTGCCGATGGGGAAGGTCACGGAGACGTCGTACTTCCCGGGGGTCAGCGTGATCTTGCCGGCCTTGGTGAGCTTCAGCTTGCCCTTCATGGCGGACATCACCATGGGGGCCTTCTTCGGGATCTCCGGGTTCTTCTTCTCCCCCACGACCTTCAGCTCGCCCATGCCGGCGCCGAGCGCGATCCAGCCGGTGGGGAGGACGGAGTCCTTGGGGATCACCATCAGGTCCGTGTTGTTCGAGGCGGGCTTGACCGTCTCCCAGACCACGTCCACCTCGTCACCGACCTTGGCCGTGGCCGGGGCCGTGATCCTGGCGGTGGTGTCGCCCTCCACGGGGCTGCCGCCGCCGGCCGGCGGAATGCACTTGACCTTGTACGTGGTCTCGGCCGCCTGGGCGGGAGAAGCCGCCAGGGCGATGCCCGCGCCGCCGAGCAGCAGCGCGACCGCGGCCGCGCTTACCCTCCGTTGGGTCTTCACGAATGTCCCTTCGTCGTCGAACGGTTCTCAGACGGTGCGGACGTCTGCGGTGAGGTCTCCGGCGCGCTGTCCGGGATGAACCACGGCAGGACCGCCGTGGTGGTCTGTGGGGGCGGGGCCGCCGGCGGCTCGGCACGCTCCGCCCGCGCGGCTCTGCGTACGACGGGCAGCCGGGCCGTCACGGCGGTGGCCGCCTCCGCGCCGCCGCGGTGGCGGCCGCCGGCCGCCGCGGCGCGCGGCCGGACCCGGTCGACGACGGCCATGCCGAGGCGGAAGACCGCGGCGGGGACCACCAGCAGGAGCAGGCCCCAGAAGAGCAGGACCCCGTACGGCCGGTCCACGCCCCAGGGCTGGGTGGCCACCACCGTCTCGCCGTACTTGAGCGAGACCGTGTAGTCGCCGTGGGCCCCCGCGGCGAGTGCGACGTCCAGTGCGATCTCCGCCTTGCCGCCCGGCGGGATGGTGCCCTTCCAGCGGGCCTCCTCCCACAGCGGTGCGAAGACCCCGTGGGCGGTCCCGAGCTGGAAGACGGGGTCCGTGACCGGGGCCGAGCCGAGGTTGCCGACGGTGACCTTGAACCTGCGGGACGGCGGGGCGCCGAACCAGGTCAGCACGGTGTCCCCGCCCTCCAGGCGCACCCCGGTGAGCATCGCGAGGCGGGCGGTGCCTGATGCGGCCGGCAGCTCCGCCACGGGGTGGTCGGTGATCTTCAGGGGGACGGCGACGGTGGACCGGTCCCCGTTGACGGAGGCCACGTTGACGACGCAGGGGCACGGCGTGGGGGGCGCCACGACGGGCAGCCGGGCGGCGAAGCGCCCGTCGTCGGCGACCGAGACGGCGGATCCGTCGGCGTTGGCGCAGCTGTTGGTCCCGCCGATCATGTTCTGGCCGCAGACCAGCAGCATCACCATCGTCCTGGCGGGCCAGCCGGTGCCGGTGACGGTGATCTCGGTGCCCTTCGCGGCCTCCTGGAGCGAGAGGACCGCCGCGGGTTCGCGCTCGGCTGCCGCGGCCGGGACCGCCGCCGGCAGCGCGAGGGCGAGGGCCGCCGGCGCCGCGGCGAGGAGGGCCGCGAGCCGTGCTCCGGCGCCGGCCTTGCGGGCGGCCATGGCGCTCACCTGGGGGCTCCCGTCAGTTCGTGGTCCGGTGCGGGGGTCGGGTCGCCCTGCTCCGGTGGTGCGTCGGGTACCCCGCCCTGCGGCTGCTCGGCGCGGGCCCGCCGGCCGCGTACGAGCGCCGGCGCGGCCGCCCCGGTCCCGCCGAGCAGGAGCAGTCCGGCTCCCGTCCAGCCCGCTGCCCGCCAGGGCACGAACCAGGCGGAGGCCTCCGCCGTGGCCTCGGCTCCGCCGGGCGCGGTGACGGTGAGGGTGAGGCGGACCCGGTCGAGGGCGGGGGCCCCGGGCCACGGTTCGCTCAGCGCGACCCGCTGACCCGGGAGAAGCTCCAGCGGCAGGGGGCGGGCGCTGCGGCCCGGGAGGTCGCCGAAGGCCCCCTCGGCGTCGATGGCGAGCTGGGGGGCGAGGGCGACGTTCCCGCGGTTGACCAGGGTGTACGCGACTTCGGCGGCCGCGCCCCGGCCGCGCACGGAGACGTCCTCGACGGTGAGGGCGGCCAGGGTGGGACCGCTGACCCGCAAGTGGACCCGTACTCCCGCCTCGCGGCCCGCCTCGGTGGCGACGACGGCGGCGGGGTGGTCGCCGGGCGGGGAGGCGGGCGGGACGGTGACGGTGAAGGGGACCACGGCGCGGGTGCGGGGCGGGATCGTCACGGTGGCGCCGGAGCCGAAGCCGATCCAGGCTCCGGCCCCCGTCGGCGCCGCGGCGGGGCGGACCGCGAAGGTCCCGTCGGCGGTGTGGTGGGCGTCGGCTCCGCGCAGGGTGACGGTGCGTTCCCGGTCCGTGGCGTTGGTCAGGGACAGGCGGTCCTCCAGCACGGCGCCGGGGGCGCCGGCCAGGTAGAAGTACGGGCGCGCGCCGCCGGGGCGGGGGGCGCTCCCGGCGGCGGGCTCGGCGGTCCAGCCGGGCTCGTCGGCGGCGGCGGGACGGGCGGAGCCCGCGTACAGGGCGGCGGCGGTGAGGAGCGCCGCGCCGAGGCGGGCGGTCCTCCCGGGGGCGGGGAGCACGGGCATGGCCGGGGCTGCTCCGTTCAGGGCCGGGCCCGTCGGCGCCGGGTCAGCCAGAGCATGCCGGCGGCGCCGGAGAGCAGCACGGTGGCGCCGAGGGTTCCCAGGGCGAGGGCGGAGTCGGCGGGGCCGGTCTGCGGCAGGGTGTCCTGGCCGGCTCCGGAGCTCCCGCCGGACTGCGGGGCGCCGCCGGACTGCGGGGCGCCGCCGGACTGCGGGGCGCCGCCGGCGGGGGCCGTGACGTCGAGCTCCAGGGAGGGGCCGGGGCGGTTGCCGGGGGTGCAGGTGGTGGTGGTGCCCATCGCCTTGATGGTGAGCACGCCGGCGGTGAAGGTGACCTTGCCGCTCTTCTTGGGGGTGAAGGTGCCCGAGAGGTCGGTGATCTTGATGGGGGTGTCGGCGGGCGCGGCCTCGGGGTTGGGCGGGCCGGCCACGGGGACGGAGGCCTTCTCGGCGCCGTCGACGAGGATGACCGCGCTGGGGGTCATCGCGCCCTTGCCGAGTTCGATGGGGCTGGACGAGACGCCCTTCTGGAAGGACATCGTCAGCTTGTAGGCGTCGCCCTCCTTGACCGCCTTGATGTCGATGGGCGACACCGCCGACTTGTCGCCGATCGGGGTCTTGCAGTCGTAGGCCACGTCGACGACGGCCGCGTGGGCCGCGGGGGCGGCCAGCAGGACCGCCGGTCCGGCCAGCGCGGAGGCCAGCGCGAGCGCGGTGGAGCGTTTCCGGTGGGACACCTTCGTCTTCCCCTCGCCACGTTACTGACGGCACATCAGATTGGTGGCTCAAGGTACGCCCGGGGCCTTGCGGAGGGAAGACACGGGACGGCCCGGATCAACGGCCCTCCGGTCGGCCGCTTTCGGACGCGCCCGACGGCGGCGGCGCGGCCCGGAAGCGGCCCGGTGCGGCCCCGGGCACGGCCCGGAAGCGGCCGGGGTGCGGCCCGGCCGCGCCCGGTGCGGGTCAGGACGCGCGGACCCCGCGCTGCCAGACGGCCGACACGAGGGGGACGCCCGGCCGGTAGGCGAGGTGGACGTGGCTCGGGGCGTCGAGCAGGGCCAGGTCGGCGCGGGCCCCGGGGGTGAGCACGCCGATGTCGCCGCGGCGCAGGGCGCGCGCGCCGCCCGCGGTGGCCGACCAGAGGGCCTCGTCGGGGGTCATCCGCATGTCCCGTACGGCGAGCGCGATGCAGAACGGCATGGAACTGGTGTAGGAGGAGCCCGGGTTGCAGTCCGTGGACAGGGCCACGGTGGCGCCCGCGTCGATGAGGCGGCGGGCGTCGGGCCACCGGGCCCGGGTGGAGAACTCGGCTCCCGGCAGCAGGGTGGCCACGGTGGTCGCCGCGGCCTGGCCGAGGGCGTCGACGTCGGCGTCGCTGAGGTGGGTGCAGTGGTCGGCGGAGGCGGCTTCGAGCTCCACGGCGAGCTGCACGCCGGGCCCGTGGGACAGCTGGTTGGCGTGGATGCGCGGGATCAGCCCCGCGGCGGCGCCCGCGGTGAGGATCGCGCGGGCCTGGTCGCCGTCGAAGGCGCCCTCCTCGCAGAAGACGTCCACCCAGCGGGCGTACGGGGCGCACGCGGCCAGCATCTCGCCGGTGACGAGGTCCACGTACCCGGCGGGGTCGTCGGCGTGGTCGGGCGGGACGATGTGCGCGCCGAGGTAGGTGACCTCCTCGGTGTGCGCGGCGGCGATGCGCAGGGCGCGGGCCTCGTCCGCGACGGTGAGGCCGTAGCCGGACTTGGTCTCGAAGGTGGTGGTGCCCTGGCGGCGGGCCTCGTGGAGGTGGCGCAGCAGATTGGCCTCCAGCTCGGCGTCGGTGGCGGCGCGGGTCGCCGCGACGGTCGTGCGGATGCCGCCGGCCGAGTACCGGCGGCCCGACATGCGGGCGTTGAACTCGGCGGTGCGGTCGCCCGCGAAGACCAGGTGCGAGTGGGAGTCGACGAAGCCGGGGATGACGGCGCGGTCGTGCGCGTCGAAGGCCTCGTCCGCGGCCGGGACCTCGGCCGCGGGGCCGACCCAGGCCACCGTGTCGCCGTCGATGACGACGGCGGCGTTCTCGATCAGGCCCAGGGGTGAACCGTCGCCGACGGACGGGTCGTTGGTGACGAGACTGCCGATGTTGGTGATTGCGGTGGTGGTCACGGGGGTCCTCTCAGAGCGTGTTGTCCCCGCCCCGCCCTTTCTCTGGCCCGGTCCGGAAAAGGCGGGGCGGGGAAGGGCCCGGCGCAGGCGCCCGGGTCAGGAGCGCAGGGCGGCGATGGCCTCGGCCAGGGCGGACGGGACGTCCTCGACCAGGGTGTGGTGGCCGTCGCGGACGACGTGCCGGCCGCCGACCACCGTGTGCCGGACGTCGGCGGCGGCGGCGGCGAAGACGGCCGTCTCCGCGCCGAGCCGGGGCAGGGCCCCCGCCGTCCGTACGGAGTCCAGGGCGACGGTGGTGAAGTCCGCGGGCGCGCCCTGCTCCAGGCGGCCCGCGTCGGGCCGGCCGAGGGCCGCGTGCCCGTCCTCGGTCGCCGCGGTGAGCAGGGCGTTCGCCGTCCAGTGGCCGCGGGTGCGGCTGCTCAGGCGCTCGTTCAGCTCCATCGCGCGGGCCTCCTCGAACAGGTCGATCACCGCGTGGCTGTCGCTCCCGAGGGACAGCGGGCTGCCCGCGCGCTGGAGGCGGACGGCCGGGCCGGTGCCGTCGGCGAGGTCGCGTTCGGTGGTGGGGCACATGCAGGTACCGGTGGCGCTGTTGCCGAGGAGCGCGATGTCCGCGTCGGTGAGGTGCGTGTTGTGGACGCCGGTGGTGCGGGGGCCGAGCACCCCGTGGTCGGCGAGGAGCTGCGTCGGGGTCCGGCCGTGCGCGGCCCGGCAGGCGTCGTTCTCGGCGGTCTGCTCCGAGAGGTGGACGTGCAGGGGCGCCCCGCGCTCCTGCGCCCAGCGGGCGACGGTGGACAGCTGGTCCGCGGGCACCGCCCGCACCGAGTGGATCGCGGCGCCGATCAGGGCGTGCCCGCGCGGCTTCAGGGCCGAGACCCGCTCGGCCCAGGCGTCGGCGGTGCCGTCGCAGAAGCGCAGCTGGTGCGCGTTCGGCGCGGCGCCGAAGCCCGCCGCGAGGTAGGCCGTGTCCAGCAGGGTGATCCGGATGCCGGCCGCGGCGGCGGCCTCGAGCAGGGCCTCGCCCATGGCGTTCGGGTCGGCGTAGGGGGCGCCGCCGGGCGCGTGGTGGACGTAGTGGAACTCGCCGACGTTCGTGATGCCGGCCAGCGCCATCTCGGCGTACACCGCGCGGGCGAGGGCGAAGTAGGTGTCCGGGGTGAGGTTCTGGGCGACCTTGTACATGACGTCGCGCCAGGTCCAGAAGGTGCCGGAGCCCACCTGCACGGTGGAGCGCAGGGCCCGGTGGAAGGCGTGGCTGTGCGCGTTGGCCAGGCCCGGGAGGGTCAGGCCGCGCAGCACCTGCGCGCCGGGGGGCGGGCTCTGCGCACCGGTGCGCAGGGCGCCGATCCGCCCGTCGGCGGCGACCTCCAGGGCGACGCCCGGCTCGACGTGGGTGCCGAGCCAGGCGTGCTCCAGCCAGTACGTCTCGGGCGCGGCCACCGCCTGCCCCTTCACCTGCATGCGAGTCCTTCCAGTACGTCGGCGAGGGCGAGGACCCCGGCCACGCAGTCGTCCTCGGCGGCGAACTCCCGCGGGGAGTGGGAGACGCCGGTCGGGTTCCGTACGAACAGCATCGCGGTCGGGACGGCCGCGGAGAGGATCCCGGCGTCGTGTCCCGCGCCCGTGCCGAGCACGGGAACGGAGCCGCCGAGGATTCGGTCGATCTCGTCGCGCAGGGCGTGCTCGAACTCGACGACCGGGGTGAAGGACTCCCGGACGACCGCCAGCTCGGTCCCGTCCTGGTCGGCACGCTCGCGGGCGGCCTTCTCCACGGCGGTGACGACGGTGTCCAGGGTGGCCTGGTCGGCGGCGCGGGAGTCGAGCCAGCCGCGCACCAGGGACGGGATCGCGTTGACCCCGTTGGGCTCGACCGCGATCTTCCCGAAGGTGGCGACGGCGCCGGCGAGGGCGGCCTCGGTGCGGGCGGCCAGCACGGTCGCCGCGTACGTGAGCATCGGGTCGCGGCGGTCGGCGAGCCGGGTCGTGCCGGCGTGGTTGGCCTCGCCGCGGAAGTCGAACCGCCAGCGGCCGTGCGGCCAGATCGCGGAGGCGATGCCGACCCGGTCCCCCGACAGGTCCAGGGCGCGGCCCTGCTCCACGTGCAGTTCGACGAAGGCCCCGATGCGGGCGAGGCGTTCGGGGTCGGCGCCGATGGCGTCGGGGTCGTACCCGGCGGCCTCCATGGCCTGGGGCAGGGCGATGCCGTCGGCGTCGCGGAGCTCGTACGCCTTCTCCTTGGTCAGCTGCCCGGCGGCGAGCCGGGAGCCGACACAGGCGAGGCCGAAGCGGGCCCCTTCCTCGTCGCCGAAGTTGGTGATGGCGAGGGGCCTGGAGAACTCCGCCCCCCTCCTGCGGAGTTCGTCCAGGGCCGCGAAGGAGGACACCACCCCGAGGGGGCCGTCGAAGGCCCCGCCGTCGGGGACGGAGTCCAGGTGGGAGCCGGTGACCACGGCGTCCCCGGCGAGGGGGTCGCCGAGCCAGGCCCACTGGTTGCCGTTGCGGTCGCTCTCGTAGGCGAGCCCGCGCGCCCGCGCCTGCTCCTGGAACCAGGTCCGGCAGTCGGCGTCGGCGCCGGTCCAGGCGTAGCGGCGGTAGCCGCCGGAGTCCGCGTGGCGGCCGACGGGGGCCAGGTCGGCCCACATCGTGTGGAACGAGGGGGCGCCCGGGGCCCGGCCGGCCGGCGGAGCCTGGTACGCCGGGCCGCCGGGGGCGGGGGTCTCGCTCACGCGGTGTCCCCCTCGCGCATCGGGATGCGCACGTCGCGCTCGTCGGCGACGGTCTCGGCGATGTCGTAGCCGGCGTCGACGTGGCGGATGACGCCCATGCCCGGGTCGTTGGTGAGGACCCGGCGGATCTTCTCGCCGGCCAGCGGGGTGCCGTCGGCGACCGTGACCTGGCCCGCGTGGATGGAGCGGCCCATGCCGACGCCGCCGCCGTGGTGGATGGAGACCCAGGAGGCGCCGGAGGCCACGTTGACCATGGCGTTGAGCAGCGGCCAGTCGGCGATGGCGTCGGAGCCGTCGAGCATGGCCTCGGTCTCGCGGTACGGGGAGGCGACGGAGCCGCAGTCGAGGTGGTCGCGGCCGATGACCAGCGGGGCGGCCAGTTCGCCGCTCGCGACCATGTCGTTGAACCGCTCGCCGGCCCGGTCGCGCTCGCCGTAGCCGAGCCAGCAGATGCGGGCGGGCAGGCCCTGGAAGTGGACGCGCTCGCCGGCCATCTTGATCCAGCGGTGCAGGGACTCGTTCTCCGGGAAGAGTTCCAGCATCGCCTTGTCGGTCTTGTGGATGTCGGAGGCCTCGCCGGACAGGGCCGCCCAGCGGAAGGGGCCCTTGCCCTCGCAGAACAGCGGGCGGATGTAGGCGGGGACGAAGCCGGGGAAGGCGAAGGCGCGGTCGTAGCCGGCCAGCTGGGCCTCGCCGCGGATGGAGTTGCCGTAGTCGAAGACCTCGGCGCCCGCGTCCATGAAGCCGACCATGGCCTCGACGTGCCGGGCCATGGACTCGCGGGCGCGGGTGGTGAAGCCCGCCGGGTCCTTGGCGGCGTAGGAGGCCATGTCGTCGAAGTCGACGCCGACGGGGAGGTAGGCGAGCGGGTCGTGGGCGGAGGTCTGGTCCGTCACGATGTCGATCGGGGCGCCCTCGGCGAGCATCTGCGGGAGCAGCTCGGCGGCGTTGCCGAGGAGGCCGATGGAGAGCGGCTTGCGGGCGTCGCGGGCCTCGACGGCCAGCTGGAGGGCGTGGCGGAGGTTGTCGGCCTTGACGTCGAGGTAGCGGTGCTCGATGCGGCGGTCGATGGCGCGCGGATCGACGTCGATGCAGAGGGCGACGCCGTCGTTCATCGTGACGGCCAGCGGCTGGGCGCCGCCCATGCCGCCGAGGCCGGCGGTCAGGGTGATGGTGCCGGCGAGGGTCCCGCCGCCCTTGCCCGTGGAGTGCAGCTTGGCGGCGACGGCCGCGAAGGTCTCGTAGGTGCCCTGGAGGATGCCCTGGGTGCCGATGTAGATCCAGGAACCGGCCGTCATCTGGCCGTACATCGTCAGGCCCAGCTGCTCCAGGCGGCGGAACTCCTCCCAGTTGGCCCAGTCGCCCACCAGGTTGGAGTTGGCGAGCAGCACGCGCGGCGCCCACTCGTGGGTCTGCATGACGCCGACCGGGCGGCCGGACTGGACGAGCATCGTCTCGTCCTGCTTGAGCGTCTGCAGGGTGCGGACCATGGCGTCGTACGAGCGCCAGTCGCGGGCGGCCTTGCCGGTGCCGCCGTAGACGACGAGCTTGTCGGGGTGCTCGGCGACCTCGGGGTCGAGGTTGTTCTGGAGCATCCGCAGCGCGGCCTCCTGCTGCCATCCCAGGGTGCTGAGTGCGGTACCGCGCGAGGCCCGTACGGGGCGAGGTCCTGACATGGCTGTGCCTCCTCCGGTGTTGGTCAATCCATTCACATCCTGTCGCGATGAATAGATTCAGTCAACAGCTGCGGGCGGGTCCGCGCGGTGGTGGGATGGCGCACATGGCTGCCGAAACGCACGCGGGGACGCCCACCGAGGACGCGGAGGGCGCCGCCGGGCGCCGGGACCGGGCCGTACGGGCCGCCGTCGGCCAGGGGCTGCTGGACGTCGATCCGCTGGTCTGCCTGCTGGACGTGGCCGGAATCCGGGCCTCCGCGGCGGCCCTGACCGGCGCGTTCGCGGCCGCCCTGCCCCCGGGCACCCCCGTCCTGCACGCCTTCGCGGTCAAGGCGGCCCCGCTCGTCCCGGTGCTGCGGCTGCTCGCGGACTGCGGGATCGGCTGCGAGGCGGCCGGCCCCGGCGAGCTGGCACTGGCCCGCGCGGCCGGGGTGGAGCCGGGGCGGACCGTCCTGGACTCCCCCGCCAAGACCACCGACGAACTGCGCGGGGCCCTCGCCCTCGGGGTCGCCGTCAACGCCGACAGCCGCCAGGAGCTGGAGCGCCTCGACGCCCTGGTGGCGGCGGCCCCCACCCGGTCCCCGGTCGGCGTCCGGATCAACCCCCAGACGGGGGCGGGCGCGATCGACGCGCTGTCCACGGCCACCGCCACCTCGAAGTTCGGCGTCGCCCTGCGCGACCCGGGTGCGCGCGAGTGGCTCGTACGGGCCTGCCTGGACCGGCCGTGGCTCACGCGCCTGCACGTCCACTCGGGCTCGCAGGGCGTGCCGCTGCCCCTGATCGCGGCCGGCGTGCGGGAGCTGCACGCGCTGGCCGAGGAGGTCAACGCGGCGGCCGGGCGCCGGCAGATCGACACCCTCGACATCGGCGGCGGACTGCCGGTGAACTTCGCCTCGGACGAGGAGACCCCGACGTACGGGCAGTACGTCGCGGCCCTGCGCGCGGCGGTGCCCGCGCTGTTCGACGGTTCGTACGGCCTGGTCACCGAGTTCGGCCGGTCCCTGCTCGCCAAGCACGGGCTGGTCCTGGCGCGGGTCGAGTACACCAAGACCACCGGGGCCCGCCCCATCGCCGTGACCCACGCGGGCGTACAGGTGGCGACCCGCACCGTGTACGCCCCGGCGGCCTGGCCGCTGCGGATCGTCGCCTACGACGCACAGGGCGCCCCGAAGACCGGCGCCCCGGTCGCGCAGGACGTCGCCGGCCCGGCCTGCTTCGCGGGCGACCTGCTCGCGACGGCCCGGGAGCTGCCGCCGCTGGCGCCGGGCGACCTGATCGGCGTCCCGGACACGGGGGCGTACTTCTTCACCGCCCACTACGGCTACAACAGCCTCCCGCGCCCCGCCGTCCACGGCTTCACCCGTTCGGCGGCGGGCGGAATCCGCTTCGCCCCGGTCCGCCCCGCGCAGGACCTGCCGTCGATCGTCGCCGAGGCGGGCGCCGCCTTCCGGGACGCGCTGCTCTGAGGGGACCCGCGTCGCCGACGCGGCCGACACCGCCCCCGCGGACGCCGCCGGTCACGGCACCGGGCACGGCGGCCGGGCACGGCACCGTCACTCCACGAACAGTCCGCGCGCCGCGGCCCGCGCGTCGAAGGCCTCCAGCCGCGCCTGCGCGTCCGGCAGGGCGTCCGCCATCGCCTCCAGCAGCACCCGGCCCAGCAGCATCGGCGCGCAGGCCGTGTCGAAGGCCAGGCCGGTGCCGACCGGCGCCGGGATCAGCAGGTCCGAGTGGCGGGCCACCGGCGCGAAGGCCGAGTCCGCGACGGTGACCACGGTCAGACCGGCCCGGCGGGAGCGCTCCAGGGTCTCCACGACCTCCCGGGGATGGCGGGGCAGGGCGAAGCACAGCAGGGCGGTGGCCCCGTCGTAGAGGGCGCTGTCGATGCGGTCCTCCAGCATCGAGCCGCCCTCGTCGAGGAGCCGCACGTCGGGGTGCACCTTGGCGGCGAAGTACGCGAACCCGCGCGCCTGGGAGGACGCCGCCCGCAGCCCGAGCACCGGCAGCGGGACCGACGCCGCGAGCAGCCGCCCCGCCTCCTGGACCGGCGCGGGGTCGGCGAGCGCCGCCGCCAGCCGCCGCAGGTTCTCGATCTCGCCCTGGACGGCCTGCTGGTACTCGTTGTACGCGTCCTGCCGCACGGCGCCCTCGCGCTCGGCGGGGGCCACCTCGCGCAGGTGCCGGCGGAGCGCGGGATACCCGTCGAAGCCGAGCGCCACCGCGAACCGGGTGACCGACGGCTGGCTCACCCCGGCCAGCTCCGCGAGCTCCACGCTCGACAGGAACGGCACCTCGGCCGCCCCGCGCACCATGCAGTGCGCGATCCGCCTCTGGGTCGGCGTCAGCCGGTGCCCCTCGAACAGCTTCTGCAGCCGTGCGGCCGGGCTGTCGCTCATCGCCGCCCCCTCCATCCCGTCCCCGGTTGAGATATTCAGTCACGGAGCACTCTGCATGCGGTTATGCAGCTCGGCAAGCCGCGGCCGCGACGCGGAGCGGGGGACGGGCGGGATGGCCGGTCAGGCGAGCGGGTCGCGCTCCCGGCGGCGGAAGGACTTGTGGGCGTGGATGAAGTTCACGGCCACGATGCCCGCCCAGACCACCAGCAGCCCGCTCAGCCGCGCCTGGGCGGCGCCGATCGCGGAGAGGGGCACCGCCAGGACGAGGGTGACCACGGCGAAGCCGAACCGCTCGCCGAAGGCGGAGACGCCCGCGCCCGGCCCCGGCCCCGGGGACCCGCCGCGGGCGGCGAGGAGGCGTTCCTCGGCCATCCTCCGCCGCACCTGGGTGTCGACCTTCTCGACGAACGAGTCCACCAGCGCGGCCTCGTACTCGGGCCCCAGCTCACGCCGGGCGTCCAGGGTGGCGTCGAGTTCCTTCTTCAGCTCTTGGGAGTGCGCGTCCATCCCCTCACCGTAGGAAGCGGCGGGGGCTCGGGCACTGGGGCTGTCCCCCCTCTTGCGGACGGGAGCCGCGGGGGGCGCCGTACGGGGGCGCGATCCGGAGCCGGAAGGGCGGGCCCGGCACGCTCCGGAGGAGGAGGACTGGCGCGGGGACCGCCGCACCCCCGGTTGCCCGGGGGGCGGGACGACGGCGGTCCCCGCGATGGACACGGGCCGGGTCAGGGCCGTCCGCGTCCGTGGCGTCCACGTGGTCCGGGAGCCGCTCCGGAGGCACGCAACACCGTTCGGTGGTGCCGGCCGGGTTTCCGGTCTCCCGGTCCTCCCTGCCGACAACCACCACTGTGCCGGAGCCGTGTTAAGCCGGTGCTGCCGTCACGTGTCGGGCCCGTACCGTTTGCGCGACGGCCGCGCGCGGCCGTCGCGCACGGCCGCTGCGCACGACCGCTGCGGCTACTTGGACTCCTTGGCCAGGAAGGCCAGCAGGTCCTGACGGCTCACCACGCCGGTCGGCTTGCCCTCGACCAGGACGATCGCCGCGTCGGCCTCGCCGAGCACGGCCATCAGCTCGGAGACGGGCTCGCCGGAGCCGACCTGCGGCAGCGGCGCGCTCATGTGCTTCTCCAGCGGGTCGCCCAGCGAGGCCCGCTGCGCGAACAGCGCGGACAGCAGCTCCTTCTCGACGACGGAGCCGATGACCTCGGCGGCCATCACGTCGGGGTGGCCGGCGCCCGGCTTGACGATCGGCATCTGCGAGACGCCGTACTCGCGCAGGACCTCGATGGCCTGGCCGACGGTCTCCTCGGGGTGCATGTGGACGAGGGAGGGGATGCCGCCCTCCTTGTCGGCCAGCACGTCGCCGATGCGCGCGGCGGGGCCGGCCTCCTCCAGGAAGCCGTGTCCGGCCATCCACTCGTCGCTGAAGATCTTGCTCATGTAACCGCGGCCGCTGTCCGGCAGCAGGACGACGACCACGTCGTCCGGTCCCAGGCCCTCGGCGGCGCGCAGCGCGGCGACGACCGCCATGCCGCAGGAGCCGCCGACGAGCAGGCCCTCCTCCTTGGCCAGGCGGCGGGTCATCTGGAAGGAGTCCTTGTCGGACACCGCGATGATCTCGTCCGTCACATCGGGGTCGTAGGCGGTCGGCCAGAAGTCCTCGCCGACGCCCTCGACGAGGTACGGCCGGCCCGAGCCGCCGGAGTACACCGAGCCCTCGGGGTCGGCGCCGATGACCTTGACCTTTCCGCCGCTGACCTCCTTGAGGTAGTTGCCGGTGCCGGAGATCGTGCCGCCCGTGCCGACGCCCGCGACGAAGTGGGTGATCTTCCCGTCCGTCTGCTCCCAGAGCTCGGGGCCGGTGGTCTCGTAGTGCGAACGGGGGTTGTTCGGGTTGCTGTACTGGTCGGGCTTCCAGGCGCCGGGCGTCTCGCGCACGAGGCGGTCGGACACGTTGTAGTACGAGTCCGGGTGCTCCGGGTCGACGGCCGTGGGGCACACGACCACGTCGGCCCCGTAGGCGCGCAGGACGTTGATCTTGTCCAGGGACACCTTGTCAGGGCAGACGAAGATGCACTTGTAGCCCTTCTGCTGGGCCACGATGGCGAGTCCTACGCCCGTGTTGCCGCTGGTCGGCTCCACGATGGTGCCGCCGGGCCTGAGGGCTCCGCTCTGCTCGGCGGCCTCGATCATCCGTACGGCGATCCGGTCCTTCACGGACCCGCCGGGGTTGAAGTACTCGACCTTGGCAAGGACGGTGGCCTGCAGGCCTTCGGTCACACGGTTGAGCTTCACCAGCGGGGTGTTGCCGACGAGGCTGATCATCGAGTCGTGGAATTGCACCATGTTCTCCAGGGAGGGGACTCCACGGGTTCTCCGGGAGGTCCGGCCAGAGTATGCCGAAAGGGATTGGCCGACCGTACGTACGGGGCAGGAAGGTCAGGGAAGGCCCAGTCGGCGAAGCGAGGTGGCCTGAAGGTTGTCCAGGGCGAGAACGGCCCGCCGGATCGCGGCGGGGGCGGCGTACGGCGGAGGCGGCCTCGGGCTGGTCGGGGCCGCCGCGGTCGGGCTGGTGCTGGCGGAGGTGCAGTTCGCGAAGCGGACGGTGGGCACCGGGCTGCCGGATCCGCCGCGCGCGGACGGGCTGTACGGGAGCGAGTTCGGCGGCCCGGAGCAGAGCCCGGGCCCGCTGCGGCTGGGCATGCTGGGCGACTCCACGGCCGCGGGACTGGGCGTGCGGCGGGCCCGGCAGACACCGGCGGCCCTGCTGGCCTCGGGGCTGGCCTCGGTGGCCGAGCGGCCGGTGGAGCTGCGCAACGTCGCCCTGTCGGGGGCCATGTCGGACGACCTGGAGCGGCAGGTGGGACTGCTGCTCGACGGGGCCGGGGGCCAGGACGTGCCGCCGCCGGACGTGTGCGTGATCATGATCGGCGCGAACGACGTGACGCGGCGGATGCCGCCGGTCCACTCGGTGCGGTGCCTGACCGCGGCCGTACGGCGGCTGCGGCTGGCCGGGGCCGAGGTGGTCGTGGGCACCTGCCCGGACCTGGGCACCATCGAGCCGGTGTACCAGCCGCTGCGGTGGGTGGCCCGGCGGGTCTCGCGCCAGCTGGCCGCCGCCCAGACCATCGGGGTGGTCGCGCTGGGCGCCCGCACGGTCTCCATGGGCGACCTGCTGGGCCCCGAGTTCGCCGCGAACCCGCGCGAGATGTTCGGCCCGGACTCCTACCACCCGTCGGCCGAGGGGTACGCGACGGCGGCGATGGCCGTGCTCCCGACGCTGTGCGCGGCGCTCGGGGTCTGGCCGGAATCCGACCGGCTGGACGTCTCCCGGGACGAGGACATGCTGCCGGTGGCCGAGGCCGCGTCGGCGGCGGCGGGGCAGGCGGGCACGGAGGTCACGGCCGCCCGCGGTCCGTGGGCCCTGCTCAAGCACCGGCGCCGCCGCCGGGTCCCGGGCGAGGAACTCCCCCCCGCCCCGCCCGGCACCCCCTCCCCCAACCCGGAGGCGGTCTCAGGCCCGACGTAGACCCCCGGCGACCCGGAGGACCCCTCCCGGGGCCCCACGGCCCCTCCGGCCCCTCCGGGCCCTCCCGGAGGCCCGGGTGGGGTTCCCGGGCCTTCGGAACCCCCCGGGCCCTCCGACAGCCTCCGCAGGCCCGGGGCGGGGTTCCCGGCCGCTGGGAGAGCCCGCGGGCCCTACGAGCCGACTCCGGCTGGGCCCCTGCGAGCCGGTCCGATCCGGGCTCGGCGGACCGCCGGGCAAGAGCCGGCGACGGCGCCCGGCGCCGGGCCGCCCGGCGGGCGGCCGGCCGGCCGGCGGCGACGATCGGCGCCCGTCGGGCCCGCGCGGGCGCGCCCGACCCGGGG
>NZ_JBHXSC010000040.1:0-67601 GCF_042716505.1 Streptomyces sp. NPDC058674 | reverse complement strand
AAACACACCCCCCTCGCCTCCCCCGACCCCGCCCTGATTCGACCCCGAGCCTTCGTCCCCACCCGACCCCCGGGGGCACCCCCAAGCCCGTCCATGACGACCCGGATGACGGAGTGAGCGACGTGTCGAACCCCTTTGACAGCCAGGACGGAACCTTCCTCGTGCTGGTGAACGACGAAGGCCAGCACTCCCTCTGGCCCGATTTCGCCCGGCTCCCCGACGGCTGGGCGGTGGCGCTGCCCGCGGGACCGCGGGAGGCGGCCCTCGCCTACGTCGAGGAGCACTGGACGGACATGTGTCCCGCCGGGCTCCGCGCGGCCGCCGGCGCCGAGTCCCTCTGATCGGGGACGGGTCCGGGGCGGAGGAGGAACTGTGGACGTAGACATGGCGATTCGCGCGGAAGGGCTGCGCAAGAGCTACGAGAGCCACGAGGCGCTGGGCGGGGTGGACCTGGAGGTCCCGGCCGGCACCGTACTGGGCCTGCTCGGCCCCAACGGGGCGGGGAAGACGACCACCGTGCGGATGCTGGCGACGCTGCTCGAACCGGACGGGGGCCATGCGACCGTCGCCGGGTACGACATCGTGCGCGAACCGCACGAGGTGCGCCGCAGGATCGGCCTCGCCGGCCAGTACGCGGCCGTGGACGAGATGCTCACCGGCCGCGAGAACCTCGAACTCATCGGCACCCTCGTGCACCTGGGCCGCCGTGCGACCCGGGAGCGGGCGCAGGAGCTGCTGGAGCGCTTCGACCTGACCGCGGCCGGCGACCGCCAGGCCCGCACCTACTCGGGCGGCATGCGCAGGCGGCTGGACCTGGCTGCCTGCCTGGTCGCCACGCCGTCGGTGCTCTTCCTCGACGAGCCGACCACCGGACTGGACCCGGTGAGCCGGATGGGCCTGTGGACGGTGGTGCGGGACCTCGTCGAGGACGGGGTGACCGTGCTGCTGACCACCCAGTACCTGGAGGAGGCCGACTTCCTCGCCGACCGGATCGCCGTCATCGACTCCGGCCGCGTCATCGCGGAGGGCACCCCGGACGAGCTGAAGCGCAAGGTCGGCGAAGAGCGGCTGGAGGTGACCGTCGCCGTACCGGGCCGCCTGCCGGACGCGGTCGGCGCACTGCGCCGGATCACGGCGGCGGAGCCCACCGTGGACACCGCGCGGGGCGTGGTCTCCATCCCGGTCGGCGACGGCCTCGGGACGATCGCCTCGGCCGCCGGGACGCTGCGGCAGGAAGGCGTCGAGGTCACCGACTTCGCCCTCCGCAGGCCCACCCTCGACGACGTCTTCGTCACGCTCACCGGCACGCCGGCCTGACCCGGCCGGGCGCGCGCCGCGCACCAGGGGAGCTCCCGTCGCGACCCCGGTGCGGGCGCGGCGCCCGGCTCCCTTCCGATGACGGAACCAGCAGGACCACGGGGGCTTCACTGTGCAAAGGATCCATTTCACCGCGGCCGACGTCGCCCGGACCCGCCTGAAGATCACCGCGGGACCGCTGGTCGAGTCGGCCTTCGCGTACGGACTGCTCGGCCGGGGCGTCGGCGCCCCGTTCGCGCGCTGGCGCAGCCAGGTCGGGGAACGGCTGCGGCCGGGCCCCGGCGGCCCGGGCCCCGACGGCGAGGCCGGCCTGGGCGCGATGCTGCGCGTCATCGAGCAGGGCGCCGCCGGCGGGGACCTCACCCGGGTCTGGACGACCGCGGTGGCGCCGTACTGGGAGCACCTGCTGGCCTTCCTGGAGGTCGAGTGCGAGGCCCGGGGCCGGGTGCTGATGGGCGGCGGAGCCGAACTGCTGCTGACCACGCTGCACTCCCGGATCACCTGGCGGGCACCGGTGCTGGAGATCCACGACGGGCCCGACGAGGACATCCGCCTGGAGGGGCGCGGGCTGGTGCTGGCGCCCTCGGTGTTCCTGGCGCACCGGGCCGGCCGCGTCACCCGCCACCTGGACCGGTCCGCGCCGGTGGTGCTGGCCTTCGCCGCGCCGCCGGACACCTACCAGGCGACCGCGCTGTGGGACAAGCCCGACGGCAGCGGCCAGTCGCTGGGCGCCCTGGTCGGGCAGACCCGGGCCGCCGCGCTGCACGTCCTGCGGGCCAGCTGCACCACCACGCAGCTCGCCGACCGGCTCGGCATCTCCGCCGCCGGGGCCAGCCAGCACACCGCGGTGTTGCGGCGGACCGGCCTGATCACCACCCGGCGGGTCCGCAACACCGTGCTGCACACCCTGACCCCGCTCGGCGCGGCCCTGCTCAAGGGCATGACGGCGCAGCCGGCCGGCGGCCCCGCCCGGCACCGGGCGCCCGCCGCGGCCGGCGCCGCCCTCCAGCACGCGTCCTGAGGTACCGCCGCACACACGGCCGCCCCCGGCACGGATCTCCGTGCCGGGGGCGGCCGTTCGCGTCGCGGCACTACTCCTTGATGCCCGCCAGGTCGCCGGGGCGGCCGCGCAGCACCGCGCCGGCCGACAGCAGCGTGGTGGCCAGGGTCAGTCCCAGCGCGCCGCCGACGACGGTGACGAGGATCCACGGGGAGCCCGTCGGGAGCGTCGTGCCCAGCACGCTCATGCTGAACGGCACCAGGGTCAGCGCCGCGACCAGCAGACCGAGGACGATGCCGGCCACGGAGACCAGGACCGCCTCCATCGCCATCATCTGCATGACCTGCCGGCGGGTGGCGCCGATCAGGCGCTGGAGCATGAACTCGCGCCGCCGCTCGGTGGTGGCCAGCACCTGGGTGTTGACCAGGGCGATGGCGGCGTAGCCGACGACCACGGCCAGGACCAGGTACGCCATCCACGACTGGGTGTCGCTGTTGTCGGCGGCCACCGCCGTCAGCGCCTGCCGGTCGGTGACCCGCAGGCCGGGCTGGCGGTCGGCGAGGGTACGGAGCGAGGCCTCCAGGGCGGCCCGGTCGGTGCCCGGCGCGGCGCGCACCATGATCTGCGGGACCAGGCCCGCGTCGGTGTGCCCGACCAGGACGGACGCCGGGACCAGGGCGGTCTCGTAGCCGCGCCGGCCGTCGACGGTGGCGACCAGCTTCAGGTCCACGCGGGTCCCGTCGCCCAGGCGCATCGGCACCGTGTCCCCGATCCTCCGGTCGCCGGCGTACCGGGCCGGCAGGGCGACGGCGTCGCCGCGCAGGGCGTCGAGGCTTCCGGACGCGGCCCGGAAGGAGGTGGTCTCGGCCACCCCCTCCGGGGTGACGCCCTGCATCGACACCTCGGTGGGCTGCGGCGCGCCGGACTCGCCGTCGCCGCCGTTCACGGCCGGGTCGATCGGTACGTCGGGCTCGATGAAGCCGAGGCTGGGCACCTGGGCGGAGGCCGCCGCGACCCCGGGCAGGGCGCGGACGGCGTCCACCGTCTCCAGCGGCATGCCGCCGGAGACCGAGGTCACCACCGCGTCGGCCCGCAGGCTCTCGTCGAACGCCTGCTCGGCGCCGTCGGCCTGGGTGGTCTGCATGTAGACGAGGCCGACGGCCAGGCCGGTGGCGAGCATCACCGGCATCACGGCCGCCGCGAGCCGGGCCGTACGGGCCTTCGCGTTGCGGGTGGCGAGGTGGCCGGAGAGGCCGGACACCGCCCGCACCGGGCGGCGCAGCGAGGCCGTGATGCCGCGGGCGAGGACCGGGCCGAGGAGGCCGAAGCCCGTCGTCCACACCATCGCCGCCGGGGTGGCGACGCTGCCCGCGTCCGGGCCGTCCATGCCGGCCGTGCCCACGGCCAGGGCGACCCCGCCGACGAGGCAGAGCAGGCCCACGACGGAGCGGAATCCGCTGAACCACTTGCGCTGGAGGCCGGCTTCGGCGAGCGCCTCGGTGGGCCGGGTGCGGGCGGCGCTGTTGGCCGCGATGAACGCCGCGCCGACGGCGGTGACGAGGGCCGTGGCCACGCCGACGATCAGCGGGACCGACCCCGCGCGGAAGACGATCGAGTCCGGGACCACGCCGGCGTCGGCGAAGGCGCCCAGCAGCCAGCGCCCCACGCGGGGCCCCGGGATGCAGGCCAGTGCCGTGGCGATGGCGGCCAGCAGGACGGTCTCGCCCAGGATCAGGCGGCGCAGCTGGCCGGGCGTGGTGCCGATGGCCCGCAGCAGCGCCATCTCGCGCTGCCGCTGCTGGATGGACAGGCCGAGGGTGGAGGAGGCCACGAAGACGGTGACCATGGCGGACAGTCCGCCGAACGCGGCGGCCAGCGGGATCAGGTCGCTGCCGTCGTCGATCACGCCGGGGTTCTCGGCGCGGCCCCGCTCGTCACCGGTCAGCACGGACACCGGCTGTCCGGCGACCGCCGCGCGGATGCCGTCGGCGACCGCGCCGACGTCCGCTCCGGCGGCCGGGAAGACGCCGATGTTGTCCACGGTGCCGGGCAGTCCGGCGGCGGCCTGGGCGGCGAGCGCGGCCGCGTCGGCGAGGAAGACGCCGTTCGCCTCGCCGTTGCCGGCCGCGACGCCGGAGACCTCGTACGCCTTCGACGTGCCGCCGGAGCGGATGTCGACCTCGGAGCCGGGCCGCAGGCCCGCCCGCTGGGCGAGCCGGCTGTCCACGACGACCTGGCCGGCGTCGGCGGGCGCCGCGCCCTGGGTGAGCCGGTAGGGGGTGAGGGCCGCGGAGGACCAGCCGTGGCCGGTGACCTGTGCGGCCGGGCCGCCGCCCGCCGGCGCGAGGGCGCCGGGGAACGTCACGTCGGCGGCGGTGCGCTCCACCCCGGGCACCGCCGCGATCTTCGCGGTCAGCGCGGAGTCGATGCGGACGCGCTCGGGGAAGACGAGCTCGCTGGAGGTGCCGAGGTAGCGCTGCTCCCCGGTCACCACGACCGGGGCAGCGGCCAGCCGCTGGGGCGGGGCCGCGTTGTGGATTCCCGTCTCCAGGAGGCCGCCGCAGGCCACGACGATGGTCGCGCCGAAGAACAGCGCGATGAACGAGGCGATGAATCCGCCCTTGTGGTAGCGCAGGGTGCGCAGCGCGATCCTGATCACCGCAGCGTCCCCCGTCCCGTCGCGGCCGCCGCCGGGCGGGTGCCCCAGGCACCCAGGTGGGTCATGCGTTCGGCGACCTGGTCGGCCGTGGGCCGGTCCAGGTGGTCCACGATCCGGCCGTCCGCGAGGAACAGCACCCGGTCGGCGTGGGAGGCGGCGACCGGGTCGTGGGTGACCATCACGATGGTCTGGCCGGCCTGCTCGACGGCCTCGCGCAGCAGGGTCAGCACCTCGCGCGCCGTGTACGTGTCCAGGGCTCCCGTCGGCTCGTCGCCGAAGATCACCGCGGGCCGGGTGATGAGCGCCCGCGCGATGGCGACGCGCTGCTGCTGGCCGCCCGACAGCTCGCCGGGGCGCCGGCCCTCCCGGCCCCCGAGCCCGACCCGCTCCAGCACCTCGGCGACCGCTCCCTTCTGCGGCCGCTTGCCGGCGAGCCGCAGCGGCAGGGTCACGTTGTCCAGGACGGACAGCGCGGGCAGCAGGTTGAACGCCTGGAAGATGAAGCCGATCCGCTCGCGCCGGAAGGTGGTGAGCTCCCGCTCCTTGAGCCGCGCCAGGTCCACGCCGTCCAGCAGGACCGAGCCCGAGGTCGGACGGTCCAGGCCCGCCGCACAGTGCAGGAAGGTGCTCTTGCCGGACCCGGAGGGACCCATCACCGCCGTGAAGGTACCCCGGTCCAGACCGATGCTGACGTTGTCGAGGGCGGTGACCTCGTTCTTGGAGCCGCCGTAGACCTTCCGTACGGATTCCAGGCGGACGACGTGCCGACCCTGCGGGTCCGGTGTCCCTGTCATGGGGTTTTCCTTCTGCTGGAAGCCGGCCCCTGGCGGGGCCGGCTGGGTTGAGGGGTCAGGTCGGGCACGGCTCAGGTCTGCGACCAGGAGCGGAACTGCCGCTGCCCGTAGAGCAGCGGCGGGCGGCTGTGCTGCCGGGTTATCCGGCGGGCCGCGCCGTAGACGGTGACGTGGTCGCCCATCCGCTGGGTCAGCACCACCTCGCAGTCGGCGATGGTGTGGGCGTCGCGGACGAGGTGCGGCCCGCCCGCGCCGGGCGGCTGCTCCCAGGGGACCAGCGCGAACCGGTCCGGGTTCCCGGAGGCGAACAGCTCGGCGGTCTCCCGGGCCTCCTCGTGCAGGAAGCTGACGGAGAACGAACCGGAGGTGAGGAGGGCCTGGAGGGTCGGGCTGCCGGCCCGCAGGCAGACCAGCAGGGTCGGCGGGGCGAGCGAGACGCTGGCCACCGAGGAGCAGGTCATGCCCCACGGCTCCCCGTCGGCGTCGCGGGTGGTGACGGCGCAGACCCCGGTGGGGAACTCGCTCATCAGGGCGCGGAAGGCGTCGGGCGACGCCTGTGCGGCCGTCACCGCGGTGGGCTGGGTGGTCATCGGGTGCTGCCTTCCATCGCAAGGGCGAGCTGGGGGTCGGCGGAGCCGGCCTTCACGCTCCGGTCGGGCACGCGGCGCTCCCGGTGGTCGAGGAAGCCGAGCAGCGGGCCGGTCATGGCGGTGGTGGCGATGGCCATCACGACCAGGGCCAGGACCAGCGGCGCGGTCAGGATTCCGGCGCTGAAGCCGGCCTGGAGCACGATCAGTTCGGTCAGTCCGCGGGTGTTCATGAGGACGGCCACCCGGCGGGCGTCGGCCGGCGGCCGCCCTCCCAGCCGGGCTCCCGCATAGCCGCCGAGGCCCTTGCCCAGGCAGGCCAGCAGGAAGGTGGCCAGGATGAGCACCCAGGACGCCTGCGAGAAGCTGCCGTTGAGGACGGTGACGCCGGTGACCACGAAGAACGCGGGGACCAGCAGGCGGCCCGAGCGGGCGATGCCCTCGACGGCGGGCGCCCACGGGGCGTCCGCGTCCCGCGGGATCGCGAACCCCACCAGCGCCGCCCCGACGATGGCGGTCATGCCCATCTCCTCCATGGCGATCGCCACGGCCAGGGTGGCCGCCGCCAGCAGGACGGCGACGGTGCGCGGGCTCCTCCCGTACGCCCGGCGGGCGAGCGGGGTGCGCAGCGAGAACCGGATCGCCAGCGCGCAGACGGCGCCGACCCCCAGCGCCAGCGCCGAGTGCAGGAAGCCGGCGAGGCTGCCTTCGCCGAGGCTGATGGCGAGCATGCACAGGAGCCAGCCCACGGCGTCCACGGTGATGGCCGCGCCGAGCGCGACCCGCCCCGCCGAGGACTCGCTCATGCCGCGGTCGGTGAGGATGCGGGCCATCACCGGTACGGCGGTGATGGACATCGACACCGCGATCATCAGGACGAACGCCGCCGTCGGGGCGTCGCCGCGGGCCGCGGTGTCGTCGGTGGCGATGATCAGGACGGCCAGCAGCACGCCGCTGACCAGCGGCGGGACCAGCGCGCCGGCCGCCACCCAGGCGGTGGTGCGACGCGGTTGCGCGCCCGGGCCGGCCTGGAGCTTGTGGGCCAGGCCGACCAGGAACAGCGCGAGGGCCGCCTTGGAGATGAGCTTGAGGGTGTCCAGGACGGGCCCCGGCAGCACCGCGTCGAAGGCCGCGGGTCCCATCAGGTACAGGGCCGCCGGGCCGGCCAGCAGGCCCACCGTGATCTCGCCGATCACCTCCGGCTGGCGCAGCAGGCGGGCCGCGGCCCGTCCCGTCCAGGCGAGCAGCAGGATCACGGCGAGGATCGTCAGGACGTGGACGGAGCGGGTCAGGAGGTCGACAACTTCCATGGCTTGGCTTCCCTTTCCGACCGGCGGACCGGCCTCAGCCCCGCATCTGGGCGAAGTAGTCGTACGCCTTGGGCAGCACCTCGGTGAGGTGGCGGGTCTTCTCCCGGATCGCCTCGAACTCGCGCTCCGCGGCGCCCGGATCGGCCAGGGCGAGGGCCGGGGAGGGCTTCATCTCGATGCCGCCCATGCCGAGGAGGATGCACATGTAGGAGTACGGCGGCAGGCCGTGGTAGTAGGGGAAGACGGTCTCGGAGTCCGGGAGCTGCGTCTTCCACTTCTCGATGCGCGCCGCCAGGGCCTCCGGGACCGCGCGGGTCTTCGCGTCGCGCCAGTACTGCGTGTCGTTGCGCTTGGCCGCGACGTAGTGGAGCACGAGGAACTCGCGCACCCCGTCCATGACGTGCGCGATGGAGTCGTTGTAGAGCTCGCGCTGGACCGGGTTCCAGTCGTCGCCGGGGAAGTTCTTGGCGAGCTGCTCGATCGCGTGGTGGATGAAGAAGATGCCGGTGGACTCCAGGGGCTCCACGAAGCCGCTGGACAGGCCGATCCCCACGCAGTTCTTGACCCAGGAGTTCTCGCTGCGCCCGATCCGCATGTTGATGTGGTTGGCGGGGACGTCCGCGGCGGCCGGGCCGACGAACTCGCGCAGCGTGCGCTCGGCCTCCTCCGGGGAGATGTAGTCCTTGGCGTAGACGTAGCCGGTGCCGACCCGGCCCATCAGCGGGATCGTCCAGATCCAGCCCGCGTCCTGGGCGGTGGCGGTGGTGCAGGGCAGGATGCCGCGGCGCTCCATGTCCATCGGGACCTGGAGGGCGACGGCGCTGTCGTTGGGCAGCGAGTCCTTGAACGAGATGAACGGCGTCTCGAGGGCCTGGTTGAGGAGCAGGCCGCGGAAGCCGGTGCAGTCGATGTAGAGGTCGCCGGTGATGTCGCCGTGGTCGGTGGTGGCGACGCCCGATATCCAGCCCCGCTCGTCGAGCTTGACCTGCTCGACGTGGTCGACGACGTGCTTCACGCCGCGCTCGACCGAGTACGCCGTGAGGTACTTGGCCAGCAGCGACGCCTCGAACTGGTAGGCGTACGGGAACTGCGTCTTGCCCTGGTGCTCGACCATGGTCAGGCCGGCCATCTCGTCCGCGCCCTCGACGAACGGCGAGTCGATGAGCGTCCCGTCCTCCTGGCGGGGGCTGAGGCCGGCGTCGATGACCGAGGCCATGACGAAGCAGTCCTTGTCGAAGCGGTCCGTCGGGCCGTTGTGGAGCCACCAGTCGGTGAGCGGGAACCCGTTGACCGAGCGCATCTGCTCGAACGGGTGGTAGAAGTAGTGGCCCTTCTCCCGCCAGTTCTCGAACTTGACGGCCAGTTTGTACGTGGCGTTGCAGGCGGGCATCCAGTCCTTCTCCTTGAGCCCGAGGAACTCGAAGAAGTGGCGGATGTCGCTGAACGTCGCCTCGCCCACGCCGACCGCGCCGACGTGGCCGGACTCGACCAGCGTGATGTCGACGCGGTCGCCGAACGCGGCCTTGAAGTACGAGGCCGTCATCCAGCCCGCGGTGCCGCCGCCCACAATGACGATCTTGTTGAGCATCCTGTTGACTCCCCTGTAGCTGACTGATCGCGGATGACCCGGAGCCTAGGAACGGGGAACGCGCGGACACAGGCCTTTAAGCGGTCGGCTAATGTCCCAGGCGGGGAGAGAATTCCGGACACTTTTATCGACGTCAGCGCAGTGTCAGGGGAGAGGGGCAGTATGCCGTCGGCGTGCCCCTGCGGCAAGACCGCCGGCCCGGCCATACCACGTGGCCGATTTCCGGCTGCCCGGATGGTATTTCCCCCGATCGGTCGACCCGGGACAGCATGAGGGCCTGCCGACATCAACGGGGGTTGCAGAAATGGAAATCAACATACTGGGTTCCGTATCCCTTTCCCTGGGAGACCGCACCTACGCCATGGCCTCGAAGCGGGTCACCTCGCTCCTGACGTTCCTGGCGCTCTCGCCGCGCACCACGGTGGCGTCCGACCAGATCGAGGACGAGCTCTGGGCCGACCAGCGGATGACGAACGCGCGCAACGCCCTGCAGGCCAACGTGCTGCGGCTGCGCAAGTACCTGGAGTCCCTCACCGGGGTGAAGGGGACCGAGCTGATCCGCACCGTCGGCAGCGGCTACCTGCTGGACCTGGCACCCGAACGCGTCGACGCGCACCGCTTCCTGCGCCGCGCCGAGGCCGGCGCCGCCCTGGTGCACGAGGACCCGGCGCGCGCCATCGCCGAGCTGGAGCAGGCGCTCGCGCTGTGGCGCGGGCCGGCCCTGATGGACTCGGTGGACGGCATCCGCATCCGGCTGGCCGCCTCCCACCTGGAGGAGCGCCGCATCACCGCCTACGAGGACCTGATCACGGCCATGCTCACCGTCGCGGCGCACCGCATCTCCGTGCCGGAGCTGCGGCAGCTGGCCGTCGAGCACCCGGAGCGGGAGCGGCTGAGCGAACTGCTGATGCTGGCCCTGTACCGGGAGGGCCGGCAGGCCGAGGCGCTGGACGTGTTCCACGGCGCCCGGCGCCGGCTCGCCGGCGACCTGGGCCTGGAGCCCGGCCGGGCCCTGAACCGGGCGTACCAGGCGATCCTCGAACAGGACGACGTGCTCGGGGAACCGCGCCAGGCGCTCGTCTACGCCGGCCGGCGGGGCTGAGCCGCCGGCCGGCGCCCTGTCGCACCGCTGACCCGCCGCTGTCGTCCCGCTGACGTCCCGCAGGCGCCCCTTGCCCGCAAGCGGAACGCCGATACCGTGAAAGCACGGGTTCCGTCCGCATCCTCCGCGCCGCCCCGAACGCCGCTCCCGGATATCGGGGGGCCGGCCTTCGGGGCGACGCGGACCAGCGGGCGGAATTCCCTTTTCCGGGAACCGCCGACGGGGGCAGGACATGGAACTCGAATTGCGGCACGCCCGCATTGTCGTCACGATCAGCACCACCGGCAGCATTTCCGCCGGAGCCCAGGAACTGGGCCTTCCGCAGCCGAGCCTCACCGCCCAACTGCGCCGTATCGAGCGGGCGGTCGGCGGCAACCTCTTCGTCCGCTCCCGGTCCGGGGTGACCCCGACCGAGCTGGGCGCCCGCCTCGTACCGCGCCTGGCCGACCTGGTCCGGCGCGCGGACGAGGTGATGGCCGTGGCCCAGGCGGCCTCCGGCGGCCCGCTGCGCCTGGGGAGCAGCGAGTGGACGCCGCCGACGCTGCGCGCCGCCCTCCAGGCCGCGCTGGCGGACACCACCGTGCAGACCCGGACGCTGACGCCCGCCGCCGCGCTGGAGGCCGTACGGCGCGGTGCGCTGGCCGCGGCCCTGGTGCCCCGGCTCCCGGGGCCGGACGGCGCCGCGGACGGCGACGGGGGCGACGACGCGGAGGGCGACCCCGCGCTGGGCCGGGTGCTGATCGTGCGGGAGCCGGTGTGGCTCGCCGTCCCGCACGGCCATCCGCTCACCGCACACGGGCCGGCCGCCGCGGACGGGCTCGCGGAGCTCGCCGACCGCGCCGGCCTGGCCTGGGTGCGCTCCTCCCCCGACCACTGGTTCCACGCCGTCGAGCGGCGGGTCCTCGGCGGCTCCGCCCCGGGCCGCGTCCTGCACCACGTCAACAGCCACCAGGAGGCCATGCACTGGGTGCGCGACATGGGGGTGGCGGCGCTGACCGTCCCCTCCGGCGCCCTGCCGGGCGTGGCCCTGGTGCCGGTCACCGGGGGCGAGCGGGTCGAGCTGGTGCTCCGGTGGCGCAGCAGCGCGGTCTCCCGCGACACCGTGCGGACCCTCGTCGACACCCTGCGCGCGTACTACTGCGACTACGCCCGCTCCCGGCCGGGCTACTGGGCCTGGATGCAGCGCCACCCGGGCGACTTCCGCGAGCTCCGCCGGCACCTGCCGCAGCCGGTCGGCGCCTGACGGGCCCCGGGGCGGCTTCAGCAGGGAGTCAGCGACGGCTCAGCGGGGTCTCAGCCGGGTCTCAGCGGCGGGTCAGAACGCCGTCAGGGCGGCGTCAGGACGGTCCGCCAGCATCGGCGGCATGACAACCGCAGCGAACCACCTCGACCTCGAAGCCCGCGACCGGATCAAGGAGATCATCTGCGACATCCTGGAGATCGAGCCCGAGGAGATGACCGACACCAGCCGCTTCAAGGAGGACCACGAGGCGGACTCCATGGGCGCCATCGAGATCCTCTCCCAGCTGGAGCGGGTCTTCGGAACCGACATCGACCAGGCCGAGCTCTCCCGGATGGTCAACCTCAGCGCCGTCGTGACGGTCGTCGAGGAATCCATGGCCGCCCAGTCCGACCCGGCCAACTAGGCCACCGCGCAGACGACGACGGGAGCGCAGGGTGTACGACGACGAGCGGGCGCCGCGCCGGGTGGTGATCACCGGCCTCGGCACGGTCACCAGCATCGGCCTCGGGGTCACGGCCTTCCTGGACGGACTCCGGTCCGGCCGCAGCGGGGTCAAGCCGATCACGGCCTTCGACACGACGGGCTTCGCCCACGCCAACGGGTGCGAAGTGGACGACTTCGACCCCGCCGATTGGATCCACCGGACCGAACCGGCGGAACTGGGCCGGGCCACCCAGTTCTCGATCGCCGCCGCACGGATGGCCGTCGAGGACGCCGGCCTGACCCCGGAGGACCTCCGGGAGCGCAAGGTCCTGGTGTCGGTCGGCACCACCGACGCCGAGTCGCGCGACCTCGACCTGCTCGTCGGACAGCAGCTGGAGCACGGGCCGCGGGGGCTGGACCACCGTGTGGTGCGCCGGGCCCAGGCCGGCCGGCTCTCCAGCGGCATCGTCCGCGAGCTGGGCCTCGTCGACGTGGAGGCGCTCACCATCCCGACGGCCTGCGCGGCCGGCAACTACGCCATCGGCAGCGGCTTCGACGCCATCCGCGACGGCGACGTCGAAGCCGCGCTGTGCGGCGGCGCCGACGCCGTCTGCCGCAAGACCTTCACCGGCTTCTACCGGCTCGGCACCATCGCCCCGGAGGTCTGCCAGCCGTTCGACAAGGACCGCAAGGGCATCCTCACCGGCGAGGGCGCCGGGATCCTCATGATGGAGAGCCTGGACTCCGCCCTGGCGCGCGGCGCCCGGATCTACGCCGAGGTGCTCGGCTACGGACTCAGCTGCGACGCCCACCACCCCGTCGCACCCGACCAGGACGGCCTGGCCCGGTGCATCGAGGTCGCCCACCGCAACGCCGGGGTGAAGGCCGAGGACATCGACTTCATCTCCGCGCACGGCACCGGGACCCACGCCAACGACGTGACGGAGGCCGGCGCGATCCGCCAGGTCTTCGCCGCCCCGCCGCCCACCATCTCCATCAAGTCCATGATCGGCCACTCGATGGGCGCGGCGAGCGCCCTCGCCTCGGCGGCCTGTGCGCTGGCCATCACCGAGGACTTCATCCCGCCCACCATCAACCACCGCGAGACCGACCCGGAGTGCGGGCTGGACTGCGTGCCCAACGAGGCCCGGCCCGCCCGGCTGAACGTCGTGCAGAACAACGCCCTGGCCTTCGCGGGCAACAACGCCGTGCTGATCCTCGGCCGGTACGAGGAGGCCGTCTGATGTCCCCGACCCCCCTGGTCATCTCCGGCTGGTCGGCGGTCTCACCGTTCGGAGTCGGCAGCGACGCCTTCCGCAGCGGGATGTCCGCCGGCCGCACCTCGGTCCGGACCGTCGACCCCGAGGCCTTCCCCGGCCCGTTCTCCGAGGGCGCGGTCGTCCCCGACTTCACCGCCGCCAAGTACGTAGGGAAGAAGGGGACCCGGACCATGGACCGGGTCACCGCCATCGCGGTCACCGCGGTCGGCGGCCTCATCGAGGGCTTCAAGGAGGACCTGGCCGCCCGCCCCGAGCAGACGGCCCTGGTCCTCGGCACCGGCTCCGGCAGCGTGCAGAGCATCATGGACTTCACCCGCGACGCGCTGGCCGGCGAGCGGCCCTACCACGTGGACCCGGCCCGCTTCCCGAACACCGTCATGAACCGCGCCGCCGGTCAGAGCGCCATCTGGCACGGCATCAAGGGCCCCAACACCACCGTCGCGGGCGGCTCCCTGACCGGCCTGCTCGCCCTCGGGTACGCCCTGCGGCTGCACCGCGGCGGCCACTGCTCCCGCGTCCTGGTGGGAGCCGCCGAGGAGTACTCCACGCAGCGGTCCTGGCTGGAGTGGCACGGGCGCGTCGACACCGAGCGGGACACCCCGCTCGGCGAGGGCAGCGCCGTCTTCCTCCTGGAGACCGCCGACGACGCCGCGGCCGCCGGGCGCGGTGCGCTCGCCCGGGTCGGCGCCACCGGCTTCCGCGCCTTCCACGAGCCGGACGGGGCCCGCGAGGCACTCGCCACCTGCGTGCGCGGCGCCCTGGAGAAGGCCGGGGTCGCCGCGTCCGACGTACGGCTGGTGGCGCCGCTGGGCGCCGGCGGCCCGCTCGTCGCACAGGAGGAGGCCGCCGTCGCCGACGTGCTCGGCGCGGACGCCGACCCGCACTGGGTGCGGATACGGCCGCTCGTCGGCGACACCTCCGCGGCGTCCGCCGCGCTCCAGCTGGCCGCGGTGCTCGCCGCGGCCGGCGAGCAGGGCCTGGCGCCCGGCGAGGCCGCGCTGGTCACCGGCGTCGAACGGGACGGCCTGGTCGGCTGCGCGGTCCTCACCGGCGGCTGACCCCCCGCACTCCGGCGGCCGGCCGGGAGAACCGACCCCCGACCCGGCCGGCCGCCGGTTCCGCCCGCACCCGCCCCGGCACCGGGCCACGCCACCACCGAGGAGAAGCAAGCACATGTCCGCAACTGAACGCCGCGTCGCGCTGGTGACCGGGGGCTCCCGGGGCATCGGCCGGCACGTCGTGACCCGCCTCGCGCGGGACGGCCACGACGTCGCCTTCTGCTACCAGTCCGACAAGGAGGCCGCCGACGCGGTGGCCGCCGAAGCCGCGGCGGCCGGCGCGCGCGTCCACACCGCGCGCACCGACGTCCGCGACCACGACGCCGTACGGGACTTCGTCCGCGGCGCCGAGAAGGAGCTCGGGCCGCTGCACACGGTCGTCTCCTGCGCGGGCATCGTCCGCGACAACCCGCTCGTGATGCTCTCCCCCGACGACTGGGACGCGGTGCTGCGCGTCAACCTGGACGGCACCTACAACCTCTGCAAGGCCGCCGTCTTCGCCATGATGAAGCGCCGCGCCGGCTCCGTGATCACCCTGTCCTCGGTGGCGGGCGTCTACGGCAACGCCACCCAGACCAACTACTCCGCGACCAAGGCGGGGATCATCGGCTTCACCAAGGCCCTGGCCAAGGAGAGCGGCCGGTACGGCATCCGCGCCAACGCCGTGGCCCCCGGCTTCATCGAGACCGACATGCTCGCCGGGCTGTCCGCGGACCACGTGAAGAAGATGACCGAGCGGGTCCCGCTCGGCCGGTTCGGCCGCCCCGAGGAGGTCGCCGACCTGGTCTCCTTCCTCGCCTCCGACCGCGCCTCCTACATCACCGGGCAGGTCTTCGGGATCGACGGCGGCCTCGTCGTCTGACGCGCCCCGGGCCGCCGCGCGACCGGCCCGCCCGCCCGCCCCCACCCCACGCAGCCAGGCCGACCGAAGGGTTCACCGTGCCCAAGAACAAGACGCCACGCTTCTACTTCTCGCTGCGCAGCCCGTACTCCTGGCTGGCCTACCGCGAGATCATGGCCTTCCACCCCGACCTCGCCGAGCGCCTGGAGTGGGTGCCCTTCTTCGAGCCGGACGCGCTGAGCGCCCGGCTGCTGGCCGAACAGGGCGGCCGCTTCCCGTACTCGGAGATGTCCCGCGAGAAGAACCGGTACGTGCTCCAGGACGTGGGCCGGCTCACCAAGGCCCGGGGCCTCACCGTGACCTGGCCCGTGGACCGCGACCCGGTGTGGGAGGTCCCGCACCTGGCGTACCTGGTCGCGGAGCGGCACGGCCGCGGCCACGCCTTCATCGACGCCGTGTACCGCGCGCGGTTCGGCCGCGGCCGGGACATCTGCGACCCGGCCACCATCGAGGACATCGCCTTCGAGATCGGGCTCGACCCGCGCGCGCTGGCCCGCGCCAGCGACGTGCCGGAGGTCCGCGCCGAGGGCATCAGGATTCTGCTCGACGTCTGCCGGGACGGGGTGTTCGGGGTGCCCTTCTTCGTCCACGGCTTCAGCCGCTTCTGGGGCATCGACCGGCTCGACGCGTTCGTCGCCCACCTGCGCGACCAGGAGGTCCCGGCCGGGTTCGTGCCGGAGCCGCTGGCGGCGGTGGGGATGGGCAGGGCCACCGACGACGCCCACGCGGGCGGCTGCGGCTAGTGCTGTGACCGGACCGCCCCGTCCGGGTCGTGTCCGCAGGGCCGGACCCGGCCCCCGCCGCCCGTCAGGGCGGCATCAGTTCGCGCTCAGGCCGCCGTCAGCGCCCGCGGCCAGGATCGTGCCCGTGACAGGGCCGACATCGCACACCTTCGCTAGGGGATAGCCATGACGCATGTTCAGACGGTCGGCGGCCTTCCGCTCACCGCCGGCCAGAAGGACATCTGGTTCGACGCGAAACTCTCTGGCGGGGGAGCCACCTACAACACCGCCATCTACTGGGACATCAGGGGCCCGCTGGACCACGGCCTCTTCCGCGCCGCGCTGGAGCGGCTGGTCGAGGAAGCCGAGTGCCTGCGCACCAGATTCACCGAAGTGGACGGCGAGCCGCGCCAGTTCGTCGAGCCGGCGCCGGCCCTGCCGCTGACCGTCACCGATGTCGCCGGCGCCGCCGATCCGGCCGCGGCCGCGCACGAGGCGATCCGCGCCGACCTGCGGGTGCCGTTCGCCCTGACCGCGGAGGACCGCCGGGAGGGGGCGGGCGGGGCCGTGGACGCCGCGGACGGCGGGGCGTACGAGCCGCTGTTCCGCCTCAGCGTGTTCACGCTCGGCCCCGACCGCACCTTCTTCTGCCTGCTCAACCACCACCTGGTCTCCGACGGCTTCAGCTACGTCATCTACTGGGAGCGGCTCGGGGCGATCTACGAGGCGCTGGCCGCCGGCGCCGACCTCGACGAGGGCCGCTTCCCGGCCCTGACGACGCTGCTCGACGCCGAGGACGCCTACACCGGCTCGGCCCGCGCCGAGCGGGACCGGGCCTACTGGGAGGAACGTTTCACCGACCGGCCCGAGCTGATCAGCCTCTCCACCGGCGACGCCGAGCCCGCGCAGACCTTCCTCCAGGAGCAGGGCGTCCTGCCCGACGCCGTCGCCGAGCGGCTGCGCGCCGTGGCCTGGGAGTCCCGCGTCACCTGGCAGACCGTGCTGGTCGCCGCGCTCGGCGCGTACACCGGCCGGATGGCCGGCACCGGGGACGTCCTGCTGTCCCTCCCCGTCACCGCCCGGGTCGGCGGCGACACCCAGAAGGTGCCCGGCATGGTGGTCAACTACCTGCCGCTGCGGCTCGCCGTGGACCGCGCCACCACCCGCACCGACCTGCTCGCCGGCGCCTACCGGTCCTTCTCGCAGGCCCTGCGCCACCAGCGCCACCGCGTCAGCCGGATCCGCCGCGCGATGGGCCTGTCCAGCGACGACCGCCGCCCCTTCGGCCCGTTCCTCAACATGATGCCGCAGGTGGAGAAGCTGGCCATCGGCCCGTGCGCCGCCACCATCCACAGCCCGTCCACCGGGCTGGTCGACGACCTGGAGTTCACCGTCGCCGACAAGGGCGACGCCGGCATCGGCATCGACCTCAGCGGCAACGAGGCCCGCTACACGCGGTCCGAGGTGCGCGCCCACCTGGAACGCTTCACCTGCTACCTCGACCGGTTCCTCGGCGCCGGCCCCGACGAGCCGCTGGCCGCACTGGAGCTGCTCTCCCCCGGGGAGGCCGGCGAGCTGGTGGCCGCGCTCACCGGCCCCGTCCGCCCCACCCCGTACCTGGGCGTCGTCGAGCGGATCCGCGAGCACGCCGCGCGGACGCCCGACGCACCGGCCGTCACCGACGACACCGGCACCCTCACCTACGCCCGGCTCGCCGGCCGCGCGGGTGCGCTCTCCCGCCACCTGTCCGGCACCGGCCCGGTCGCCCTCCTCACCGAACCCGGCCGCGACTTCGTCACCGCCGAGGTGGCCGTCCTCGGCGCCGGACGCGCCTTCGTCCCGCTCGACCCGGGCGCCCCGCTCCCCCGCCTGACCGCGCTGCTGCGCGACAGCGGGGCCGGCTTCGTGCTCACCGACGCCGCGCACCGGGACCTCGCCGAGCAGGCCGCCGCGGCCGCCGGCGACGGCGCCCCGCTGCCCGTGCGCGAGATCGGCACCGAACAGGACGCGCCCGACGCGCTGCCCCCCGTGCTGGGCGGGCCGCAGGACCTCGCGTACGTCATCTACACCTCCGGGTCCACCGGCAAGCCCAAGGGCGCCATGGTGCAGCGCGGCGGCATGGTCAACCACCTGCTCGCCAAGATCGAGGAGCTGTCCCTGGACAGCTCCGACGCGCTCGTCCACAACGCCCCGGTGACCTTCGACGTCACCGTCTGGCAGACCCTGACCACCCTGCTCGTCGGCGGCCGGGTCCGCGCCTTCGGCCGCGCCGAGGCCTCCGACCCCGACGCGCTGTTCACCACGATCGGCGCCGAGGGACTGACCGTGCTGGAGGTCGTCCCCTCCCTGCTGCGCGCCACCCTCGACGTGTGGGACGCGGCCGGCTCCGCCCCCGAACTCCCCGCCCTGCGCTGGATGATCTCCAACGGCGAGGCGCTCCCGACCGAGCTCTGCACCCGCTGGTTCGCCCGCTACCCGGGCATAGCCCTGGCCAACCTCTACGGCCCGACCGAGTGCTCGGACGACGTCACCCACGCCTATGCCCTGACCCGGGACGACCTCGACGCGACGGCCGCGCCGATCGTCCCCATCGGCCGGCCGCTGCGCAACACCCGCCTGCACGTCCTCGGCGACGACCTGCTGCCCGTCCCGCGCGGCGTGCGCGGCGAGCTGTACATCGCCGGCGCGGGCGTGGGGCGCGGCTACCTCGGCGACACCCGCCGCACGGCCGTCACCTTCCTGCCCGACCCCTTCGCCGGCGACGGCTCCCGGATGTACCGCACCGGCGACCTCGTCGAGCTGCGTCCCGACGGCCAACTCGCCTTCGTCGGACGCCGCGACCACCAGGTCAAGATCCGCGGCCAGCGCATCGAGCTCGGCGAGGTCGAGTCGGCGCTGCGCGCGCTCCCCGGCGTCGCCGACGCCGTCGCCGCCGCCGTCGCCGACCCGGCCGGGCACAAGCGGCTGGTCGGCTACCTGGAACCGGAGGCCGGCGCCCGCCTCGACACCCCCGCGCTGCGCACCCTGCTCGCCGGCCGGCTGCCCGAGGCCCTCGTCCCCACCGCGCTCCTCACCCTGGACGCGCTGCCGCTGACCGCCCACGGCAAGGTCGACCGCAAGGCGCTGCCCGTCCCCGACCCGGCCCGCGCCGCCACCGCGGTCCGGGCTCCCCGGACCCCCGCGGAGGGCATCGTCTGCGCGGTCCTGGCCGAGGTGCTGGGCCTGCCCGAAGTCGGCCTCGACGACAGCTTCTTCGCCCTCGGCGGCGACAGCATCAGCTCCATCCAGGTCGTCAGCCGGGCCCGCCGGGCCGGACTGGTGGTCACCGCGCGCGACGTCTTCAAGCACCGCACCCCCGCCGCCATCGCCGCCGCCTCCCGGCCCGTCGAGACCGCCGCGGCGCCCGTCGCGGACGACGGCACCGGCGAGATCGAACCGACGCCCATCTCCGACCGGCTGCGCGAGCAGCTGTCCGACCTCCCCGACGCCACCCGCGAGTTCGCCCAGTACGTGGCCGTCAACGCCCCCGCCGGACTGACCGACGCCGTCCTGGAACCCGCCCTCCAGGCCGTCTTGGACCGGCACGACGTACTGCGCCTGAAGCTCACCTCCCCGGTACCCGGCCTCTGGGCGCAGGAGGTCCTGCCGGCCGGCTCGGTCCGCGCCGCCGACGTCGTCACCCGGGTCACCGTGCCCGCCGGAGCCGACCGCGCCGCCGTGCTCGCCGAGCAGACCGCCGCCGCCCGGGCCCGGCTGCGCCCCGAGGCCGGCCTCGTCGTCCAGGCCGTCCTGCTGGAGGAGGCCCCCGGCGCGGGCGGCCGCCTGCTGCTGGTCGTCCACCACCTCGCGGTGGACGGGGTGTCCTGGCGCATCCTGCTGCCCGACCTGGAGGCCGCCTGGCAGGCCGTCACCGCGTGCCGCGCCCCCCGCCTCGACCCCGTCCCGACCTCCTTCCGGACCTGGGCCAAGGCCCTGTCCGCGGAGGCCCGCACCTCCCGCCGGATCTCCGAACTCCCCCTGTGGAGCGCCCAGTCCACCGGCGCGGCGGAGGTCCTCGCCGACCGTCCGCTGGACCCGGCCGCCGACACCTGGGCCGCCGCGGGACGGCTGCGCCTGGAGCTGCCCGCGGCGCTCACCGCCGACATCCTCACCCGGGTGCCCGCCGCCCTGCACGCCGAGATCAACGAGGTGCTGCTCACCGGCCTCGCGCTCGCCGTCACCGGCCGCACCGGAGCCACGGGCACCCGTACCGTCGTCGAGCTGGAGGGCCACGGCCGGGAGCAGGTCGGCGACGGCCTCGACGTCTCCCGTACGGTCGGCTGGTTCACCAGCGCCTTCCCCGTCGGTCTGGACGTCGGCGCACTGGACCGGGCCGAGGTCCGGGCCGGCGGCCCGGCCGCCGGCACCGCCCTCAAGCGGGTCAAGGCGGCCCTGCGCGCCCTGCCGGACCACGGCATCGGCTACGGCCTGCTGCGCCACGTCAACCCGCAGACCACGCCCGTGCTCGCCCGGGCCGCCGTGCCCCAGATCGGCTTCAACTACCTGGGCCGCTTCGCCGCGGGCGACGGAGCCTGGGCCGTCGAGGCCGGCGGCGCCGGCCTCACCGCCTCCCCCGCGACCCCGCTGCGCCAGCCCCTGGACCTGGTCGCGCTGACCGAGGACCGCCCCGAGGGACCGGTCCTGGTCGCCGAGTGGACCTGGCCGTCCGGCGCCCTCGACGAGAGCGCCGTACGGGAGATCGCCGAGGAGTGGTTCGCCGCGCTGGGCTCCCTCGCGGCCCACGCCGGACGGCCCGGCTCCGGCGGCCGGATCGCCGCCGAGTTCCCGCTGGTCGAGGTCGAGCAGCGGGAGGTCGACGCCTGGGAGCGCGAGCTGGACGGGCTCACCGACGTGCTGCCGCTCTCGCCGCTGCAGCGCGGCCTGTTCTTCCAGGCCGAGTTCGACCGCCAGGGCATGGACGCCTACACCCTCCAGGTCGTCATGGACATCGGCGGCCCCCTGGACGCGGCCGCCCTGCGCGCCGCGGCCACCGCACTGCTGGACCGCAACCCGGCGCTGCGCGCCCGGTTCCGGGACCGGGACCACGGCGACCCGGTGCAGCTGATCCCCGCGTCCGTCGCACTGCCGTGGGTGGAGCACGACCTGACCGGCTCCGCCGACCCCGGCGCCGAGGCCGGCCGCCGCACCGAGGAGGAGTGGCTGGACCGCTTCGACGTGACCCGCGGCCCGCTGACCCGCTTCACCGTCTACCGGCTGGGCGCCGCACACCACCGCGTCGTGTGGACCACCCACCACATGCTGGTGGACGGCTGGTCGCTGTCCGCCGTGCTCGCCGAGGAGCTCGTCACCCTGTGGGGCAACGGCGCCGACCTCGGCGCCCTGCGCCCGGTGGCCCCCGGCCGCGCCTACCTGGAGTGGTCCGCCGCCCAGGACAAGCCGGCCGCCCGCGCGGCCTGGCAGCGGGAGCTCGACGGCATCGACGAGGCCACCCGGCTCGGTCCCGCCGACCGGCCGCGGGTCTCCGTCCTGCCCGAGACCTGCACGGTGGAGCTGCCCGAGCGGCTCACCGCCGCGCTCACCCCCTGGGCCCACCGGCGCGGCCTGACGATGAACACCGTCGTCCAGGGCGCCTGGGCCGTCGTCCTCGGCAGCCTCACCGGCCGCGGCGACGTCACCTTCGGCGCGGTCGTCTCCGGACGGCCCGCGGACCTCCCCGGCGTCGAGCAGATGGTCGGCGCGTTCCTGCACACCCTGCCCGTACGGGCCGCCCTGGACCCGGCCGAGCCCTTCGAGGAGATGCTGGCCGCCCTCCAGGACCGCCAGCTCGGCCTGGAGGAGCACCAGCACCTGGGCCTCGCCGAGGTGCAGCAGGGCGTCGGCATCGGCGAGCTCTTCGACACCGTGGTCAGCTTCCACAACTACCCGGCGGGCGCCCTGGACGCGATCGGCTCCTACGTGCCCGGCCTGACGATGCTCGACTGGAAGGCCCGCGTCATCGCCGAGTACCCGCTCGCGGTCGGCGTGTTCCCCACCGGCGGCCAGGGGCTCCGCGTGGAGGCCCAGTACCGGCCCGACGTCTTCGACCGCGCCCGCGCCGAGGTCTTCGTCGACCGCTTCGCCCGCGTCCTGGAGCAGCTCGCCGACGCCCCGGACACCCCGCTCGGCCGGATCGGCACGCTCACCGGCCGCGAACGGGAGCAGGTGCTCGACACCTGGTCAGGCGCCGCCGCGGCCCGCCCGGCCGCCGCCGCGCTCGCCACCGCGACGTTCGAGCGGTGGGCCCGGGTCTCGCCCGCCAAGCCCGCCGTCTCGCTCGGTGCCGACGCGCTCGACTACGCCGAGCTCAACGCCCGCGCCAACCGGCTGGCCAGGCTGCTGGCCGAGCGCGGCGTCGGCCCCGAGCAGCCGGTCGCCGTGATGCTGCCCCGCTCGCCCGGTCTGGTCGTCGCCGCGCTCGCCGCCCTCAAGGCCGGCGCGGTGTTCCTCCCCGTGGACGCCGACTACCCGGCCGACCGGATCGGCTACATGTTCCAGGACGCCCGGCCGCCGGTCCTGCTGACCGACACCGCGACCGCGGCGCGCCCGGCGGGCCTGCCCGACCTGGACGCCCTGGGGACCACCGCGGTCCTGCTGGACGCACCGGAGACGGCCGCACACCTCGCCTCGCTCGACGGGCACGACCTCACCGACGCCGACCGGACGGCCCCGCTGCACCCGGAGAACACGGCCTACATCATCTACACGTCCGGCTCCACCGGCCGCCCCAAGGGCGTCACCGTGGCCCACACCGGGCTGATGTCGATGGTCGCCAGCCTCTCCGACCGGTTCTGGCTCGACCACGACGTACGGGTCCTCCAGTTCGCCTCGTTCAGCTTCGACGCCTCCGTCTTCGGCATCATGCTGGCGCTCCTGAACGGCGGCACCCTGGTCATCGCCGACGAGGAGGCCCGCACCCCGGGCCGGCCGCTCGTCGACCTGATCAACGAGGCCCGCATCAACCTGGTCGCCCTGCCGCCCGTCGTGGTCGGCGGGCTGCCCGCCGACGCCGTCCTCCCCGCGGACCTGCGGCTGGTGGTCACCGGCGAAGCCGTCCCGGCCGGCGTCGTCGAGCGCTGGGGCGGCTCGGTGCGGCTGTTCAACGGCTACGGCCCCACCGAGGCGGTCGTCGGCTGCACCGTCGCCGGCCCGCTGCCCCCGCGCGGCGGGCGCCCCCCGATCGGCAAGCCCACCAACGCCCACCGGGTGTACGTGCTCGACCGGAACCTGCGGCCCGTGGCACCGGGCGTCACCGGCGAGCTGTACGTCGCCGGGGGCCTGGCCCGCGGCTACCTGGACCGGCCGGGACTGACCGCGTCCCGGTTCGTGGCCGACCCGTTCGGCCCGGCCGGCTCCCGGATGTACCGCACCGGCGACCTCGTGGCCTGGCTGCCCGACGGCGACCTCGACTACCTGGACCGCGTCGACGACCAGGTCCAGCTCCGCGGCATCCGCATCGAGCTCGGCGAGATCTCCTCCGCCCTGCTGGCACTGCCCGGCGTCGAACAGGCCGTCGTGGTCATGCGCGAGGACGAGGCGGGCGAGCGGCGCCTGGTCGCGTACGTCGTCGCCGGCTCCGCGGCGGCCCCGGGCGACGGCGCCGTGCTGCGCGAGAGGCTCGCCGCCGAACTCCCCGACTACATGGTCCCCTCGGCCGTGGTCACCCTGGAGGAGCTGCCGCTCACCACCCACGGCAAGCTGGACCGCAAGGCCCTGCCCGACCCGGACCTGGGCGCCGCCTCCCGGGGCCGCGCCCCCCGCACGCCCGTCGAGGGCATCCTGTGCGGGCTGTTCGCGGACGTCCTCGGCCTGGAGCAGGTCTCCATCGACGACGACTTCTTCGAGATCGGCGGGCACTCGCTGCTCGCCACGCGCCTGGTCAGCCGGGTCCGCAGCACCCTCGGCGTCGAACTCCCCATCCGCGCCCTGTTCGAGGCGCGGTCCGTGGTGGCCCTGGCCGGACAGGTCGCCCACGCCGCCCAGGCCCGGCCCGCCCTGGCACCGGCCGCGCCGGGCGCGCAGCGCCCGCTCTCCTTCAGCCAGCAGCGCCAGTGGTTCCTCAACCGGCGCCAGGGCCGCGCGGACGGCTCGTACAACAGCGCCATGGCCTTCCGCTTCACCGGGAAGCTCGACGCGGACGCCCTCCAGGCGGCCCTGGGCGACCTGGCGGCCCGGCACGAGGTGCTGCGGACCGTGATACCCGAGCAGGAGGGGGTGCCCTCGCTGCACGTCCTCGACCCGGAGGCGGGGACGCCCGTCCTCGGGACCGTGTCCGTCTTCACCGACCAGCTCGACACCGCGCTGGCCGCCGAGGCCGACCGGGGCTTCGACCTCACCGGCGAACCCCCGCTGCGGGTCCGGCTCTTCCCGGCCGGCGGGGACGCGTTCGTCCTGCTGATCGTGGTGCACCACATCGCCTTCGACGGCTGGTCGATGGAACCGCTGCTCGACGACCTCGCCGCGGCCTACCGGGCCCGGACCGCCGGGCGGGCCCCCGACTGGGAGCCGCTGCCCGTGCAGTACTCCGACTTCGCCGTCTGGCAGCGCGAGCTGCTCGGCGATCCGGCCGACCCGGACGGCCTGGGCGCACGGCAGCTGGACTTCTGGCGCGACGCGCTGGCCGGGCTGCCGGAGGAACTCCCGCTGGCGACCGACTTCCCCCGCCCCGAGGGCGGCGGGACCGCCGGTGACACGGTGATGTTCGAGCTGGACGCGGAGCTGCACGGCGCGCTCGCGGAGATCGCCCGGACCACCGGCACGACCGAGTTCATCGTCTTCCAGGCGGCGCTCTCGGCCCTGCTGACCCGGTGGGGCGCCGGGACCGACATCCCGCTCGGGGTGTCCGTCGCCGGACGCACCGACGACGCCCTCGCCGGCATCGTCGGGATGTTCCTCAACACCCTGGTGCTGCGCGGCGACACCAGCGGCGACCCCACCTTCCGCGAGCTGCTGGAGCGGCTGCGGGAGACCGACCTCGCCGCCTACTCCCACCAGGACGTGCCGTTCGACCAGGTCGTGGAGGCGATCCGGCCCGCCCGCGCCCTCGGCCGGCACCCGCTGTTCCAGGTCTCGCTCACCGTGCAGCACGACGGGGTTCGGGTACCGGACCTGGTGGGGCTGACCGCGGAGCCCGAGTACGTCGGGTCCGACCAGGCCAAGCTCGACCTGGTGCTGGAGCTGTTCAACTGGCCCGGCCGGGACGGCATGCGCGGCCTGCTGACCTTCAGCACCGCGCTGTTCACCCGGGACACCGCGGAGCGGCTCGTCGCGCAGTTCCAGCAGGTGCTGCGGGCCGCCGCCGCCGACCCCGGGGTGCGCGTGAGCGACCTCGACGCGAACCGCGGACCGGTCGCCTCCCCGCAGGCCGCTCCGGCGGTACCGGCGGTACCGGCCGCCACGCTGGCCGCACGGATCGCCGAGCGGATCGCGGCCGCCCCGCAGGACATCGCGGTCGGCGCCGGCGCCCGCGCCCTGACGTACGGGGCGCTCGACGAGCGCGCCGGACAGCTGGCACACCACCTCGCACGGCAGGGCGCGGGCCCCGGCCGGGTCGTCGTCCTCGCGGTGCCGCGCGCCGCCGACCAGGCGGTCGCCGCGCTCGCGGTGCTCGGCACCGGAGCGGCGTACGTCCCCGCCGGGGCCGAGGAGCCCAGCGAGCGGGTCCGGGAGCTGGTGGAGGCGACCGACGCGGTGGCCGTCCTGACCACCGAGGGCCTGGCCGGGCGGCTGCGCAGCACCGGGGTGCCGGTGGTGGTCCTGGACTCGCCCGAGGTACGGGCCGTCCCGGCGAACCCCGCACCGGCGCTCCTGCCGGACCCGGACCGGACCGCGTACCTGGTGCGCGCGGCCGACGCAGCGGCCGCCGCCACCCCCGTCAGCCACGCCGAAGCGGCCGCCCTGGCCGACCGTCCGGGGGCGGCCGGGCTGTGGCCCGCCCTGCTCTCCGGCAGCGGCGCGCAGGCCCCGGACCGGCCGGGCCGCGACTGGTCCGCCCCGGACCCGTCACCGACCCCGTCGCCGACCCCGGCGGCGGCCCGGGGGCCCGTACCGGCGGCCCCGGAGCCCGCGGCGGACGGCCGCGCCGCCGACCCCGTCACGGACCGGCTCCTGGGGATCGTCCACGACGTGCTCGGCAGTGGCGCGGTCACCGCCGCGGAGAACTTCTTCGACGCCGGGATGGACAGCATGAAGTCCCTGCGGCTGGTCAGCCTCGCCCGCAAGGCCGGGCTGGGTCTGAGCATCGCGGACGTCTTCGTCCACCAGAGCGTCGCCGCGCTGGCCGCGAGCCTGCGCCCGGAACCGGAACCGGAGCCCTCGCCGGCCCCGGAGCCCGCCGCCGGCGCACCGGCGCCCGAGTCGATGCGCAGCAGCGCCCGCGGCATGGCCGAGGCCATCGCGGAGGCCGACGGGATCGACCACGTCGACCACTTCACCCCCCTGCTGACCATCCAGCCCGACGGGGACCGCCCCCCGCTGTTCTGCGTGCACAGCGGCGTGGGACTGTCCCTGTCCTACCTGACCCTGGTGCCGTACCTCCACCCCGACCAGCCCGTCTACGCCCTCCAGTCGCCCACCGTGGTGGACGGCGCCCCGCTCCCGGAGAGCATGGAGGAGAACGCCGCGACGTACGTCCGCCTGATCAAGGAGGTCCGGCCGCAGGGCCCGTACCACCTGCTGGGCTGGTCGTTCGGCGGACTGCTCGCCTACGAGATGGCCGTCCAGCTCCGGGCCGCCGGCGACGAGGTCGGCGTCCTGACCGTCATGGACTCCTTCCCCCGCACCGACGCGGTCGACGAGCGGGACGACCAGGTCCGCCTCGGCTGGCTGCTGGAGGGCATCGGCCACCACCCCGACGAGTTCGCCGGCCGCCGCCTCGTACCGGACGACCTGTACGAGACCCTGCGCCGGGACGGCAGCCCGCTGGCCCGGATGGGCCGGGAGCGCCTGGCCCGCGTGGTGGACCTGATGGGCCGCCACCAGACCCTCAACACCCGCTACGAACCGGGGGAGTACGGCGGAGCGGTCGAACTCTTCCTGGCCGAGCGGTCGCCCTGGGGCGAGGTGACCGACAAGGACGTCCTGTGGAAGGAGTTCATGACCGGCTCCGTGCGGGTCCACCGCATCGACTGCGCGCACGACGACATGCTCGACCCGCAGCCGCTGACCGCCATCGGCCCGGCCCTGCGGACCGCCCTCGACACCTGGAAGGCCGGTAGCCGGTCATGACGACGACCCTGCCGCGCCCCGCGGCCGACCCGGACAAGCCCGCCGTGACCGCCGCGGCCGGGACGTCGCAGCACGCGGCGTCCCGGCCGGCGGGCCTGCGGACCCTGCTCACCGAGACCGGTGCCATCATCGGCCGCCGACTGCGCCGGATGCGGCGCGCCCCCGGCCGCTCGATCGGCATCGTCCTCAACCCGATGCTCTCGCTGATCATGCTCGGCTACCTGTTCCGCGACTCGATCCACCTGCCCCAGGGCGGGGACTACGTCGAGTACGTCTTCGCCGGCGGAGCCGTCCAGGTCGGACTGGCCTGCGTCGGACCCACCGCCGTCTCGCTCGCCCTGGACCTCCAGGGCGGGCTGGTCGACCGGTTCCGCTCCCTGCCCATCAGCCGGGCCTCGATACCGCTCGGGCACACCGCCGCGGACTGGCTCGTGGGGATGGGCGGGCTCGGCACCACCGTCGTGATCGGACTCGCGCTGGGCTGGCGCTCGCACACCGGGATCGTGCCCACCCTCGCGGGCTTCGCCCTGATCGCGGTCTTCATCTACGCGATGCTGTGGCTCGGCGTGCTGCTGGCGCTGACCCTGCGCAGCGTCGAGACGATCAGCGTGGTGGCGCCGTTCATCGTGGTCGTCCTGCCCTTCCTGTCCAGCGCGTTCCTCTCCCCGCAGACCATGCCCGCCGCCCTGCGGCCGCTCGCCGAGTGGAATCCGGTCACCGCCGTCATCGCGTCCTGCCGCGACCTGTGGGGCAACCCGGACACCCCCAGCACCGGCTTCGCGGGCACCCATCCGCTCCTGGTCGTCACGGTCACCCTGACGGTGACCTTCGTGACCTGCACCGTCGTGAGCCTGCGCCGCTTCCGTACGACGTCCAGCTGAAGACCCGAGGACCCACACCATGACCGTGACCCAGGAGGTGGCCGCCCCGGCCACCGCCCCCGGCCTCGCCGGCCTCGACCTCACCGACCTCGACCTCACCGACCCGCAGACCTTCCTCGACGTCGACCCGCACGCCATGTGGCGCCGGTTCCGCGCCGAGAGCCCGGTGCACTGGCACCCCGCCGGGCCCCGCACCCCCGGCTTCTGGGTGGTGTCCACGTACGCCGACGCGGTGGCCGTCTACCGGGACAACAAGCGCTTCACCTCCGAGAAGGGCAACGTCCTGGCGACCCTGCTCCAGGGCGAGGACTCCGCCTCCCGCAAGATGCTCGCCGTCACCGACGGCGTACGGCACCGCGAGATCCGCAACGTGATGCTCAAGTCCTTCGCGCCGCGCGTCCTGGAGCCGGTCGTCGCCGGGGTCCACACCCACACCCGGGAGCTGCTCGGCCGGGCGATCGCCGCGGGCCGGGTGGACTTCGTCGCCGACGTCGTCGACCACATCCCGATCCAGACCATGGGCGACCTGCTCGACATCCCGCACGCCGACCGCCCGCGGCTGGTGGAGTGGAACACGCAGACCCTGGCCCGGCACGGCTCCGGGGACGACGAGTTCGAGTCCCTCATGGCCCGCAACGAGATCATCATGTACATGGGCGAGCTGGCCGCCGAACGGCGCCGCAACCCGGGCGAGGACGTCCTGAGCACCCTCGCCGCGGCGACCGTCGACGGCAAGCCGCTCACCGAGGACGAGATCGTCCTCAACGCCTACAGCCTGATCCTCGGCGGCGACGAGTCCACCCGGACCTCGCTCATCGGCGGGCTGATCGCCCTCGCCGAGAACCCCGCGCAGTGGCGCCGCCTCACGTCCGGCGAGGTCTCCGCGGACACGGCGACCGAGGAGATCCTGCGCTGGACGACGCCCGCGATGCACTTCGGGCGCCGCGCCCTGGTCGACGTACCGCTGCGCGACAAGGTCATCAGGGCGGGAGACGTCGTCACCCTCTGGAACACCTCGGCCAACTTCGACGAGCGGGCCTTCGCCGACCCGCAGCTCTTCGACGCCGGCCGCACCCCCAACAAGCACGTCGTCTTCGGGCACGGCCCGCACTTCTGCCTCGGCGCGTTCCTGGGCCGGGTGCACGTGAAGGCCATGGTCGAAGCGGTGCGCGACATGGTCGACGACATCACCCTGCTCGGCCCGCCCCAGCGCCTCTACTCCAACTTCGTCCGCGCGTACAGCTCGCTGCCCGTGGCGTTCACCGCGCGGGCGGCGGCGCAGCCGGCGCCGGAGCCCCCGACACCGCGCCCGACCGGCAAGGAGACCCCCTGACATGCGACACGAGACACGCACGGCCGGCGGCACCACCCTGGCCGTCCTGTACGCCGACACCCCCTCCGAAGAGGTCCGCGCGCGGGCCGAGGAGCTCCTGGCGGAGCACGGCGCCGTCCTCGTACGGGGCCTCGGACTCACCGACGCGGACGCCTTCCACACCGCCGTGACCCGCTTCGGCGACTCGCTCATCGACAGCTACCGCGGCGGCAACACCCCGAGGGCGGCCGTATCCGACGGGGTGTTCACCTCGACCGAGTACCCCGCCCGGTTCGACATCTCCCTCCACAACGAGATGTCGTACGCCCGGTCCTGGCCCGCCCGGCTGTTCTTCGGCTGCCTGACCGCGCCCGAGACCGGCGGCGCCACCCCGGTCTGCGACGGCGGCGCGCTGCTGGCGTCGCTGCCGGACGACGTCCGGGACCGGTTCGCCTCCGGGGTCGTCTACCGGCAGCACCTGCACGGGGGCTTCGGGCTCGGCAAGTCCTGGCAGGCCACCTTCGAGACGGACGACAAGGCGGTGGTCGAGCGGTTCCTGGAGGACTCGGGGGCCGATTACGCCTGGACCGCCGACGGCGGCCTGCGGGTGGCCCAGCACCGCCCGGGCGTGCGGCACAACCCGCGCACGGGCGCCGACACCTGGTTCAACCAGGCCGACCAGTGGCACCCGTCCAACCTGCCGGACGACGAGGCCGAGACCCTGCTGTCCCTCATCGACGACGTGGACGAGCTGCCCCACTGGATCACCTACGGCGACGGCACCCCGCTGTCCGACGACGACCTGGCCCACGTGCGCAAGGCGCAGCGCGAGAACAGGCTCGTGGAGCCGTGGCAGGTCGGCGACATCATGATCGTGGACAACATGTCCGTGCTGCACGGGCGCGAGGCGTACACCGGGGACCGGAAGATCGTCGTCTCCATGACGTGACGCCGGGCCGGTTCGGCGGGAAGGGGCTCGGCACGCGGTGCGCCGGGCCCCTTCGCGTCCCCCGGCGACATTCACCGCACCCTTAAGGACGTGGCCGTCCACCGGCCCCCTCCCTAGGGTCTGATCCGATGGCGCACGTGGTGCCCCGCCGTGCCCGGCGGTGCCCGGGCGGGAAATGGACGGAAAGCATGAACGCGCTCGAGGACATCATCGACGGCGTGCGGGGCGGCCTGGCCGAGCGGCGGCGCCGGCTCCCGGAGTGCGAGCTGCGCGACCTCGCGTCGGAGGTCACACCGGTGCCGGACTGCGCCGAGCTGCTGCGCGGCACGGACGGCCTGAAGGTGATCGCGGAGGTCAAGCGGGCCAGCCCGGCCCGCGGCCGGCTCTCGGAGATCGAGGATCCGGCAGCGCTGGCGGCCGCCTACGAGGCCGGCGGCGCGGCGGCGGTCAGCGTGCTGACGGAAGAGCTCCGCTTCGACGGTTCGCTCGCCGACCTGGACTCCGTACGGGCCCGGGTGGCGGTGCCCCTGCTGCGCAAGGACTTCGTCGTCGACCCCTACCAGGTGTGGGAGGCACGGGTGCACGGCGCGAGCCTGGTGCTGCTGATCGTCGCGGCACTCGAACAGCCCCTGCTGGCCGACCTGGTGGCGCAGGCCGCGGAGATCGGCCTGACCCCGCTGGTGGAGGTGCACGACCCGGCCGAGGCCCGCCGCGCGCTGGACGCCGGGGCCTGGGTGATCGGGGTCAACGCGCGCAACCTGAAGACCCTGGAGATGGACAAGGGGGCCTTCGCCCGGATCGCGCCGGACATCCCGGAGAACATCGTGCGGATCGCCGCGTCCGGGGTCCGCGGCCCGCGCTGCGCGGTCGAGTACGCGGAGCTCGGCGCCGACGCGATCCTCGTGGGCGAGTCCCTCGTCACCAGCGGCCACCACCGGGAGGCGGTGGCCGCACTGGTGGCGGCGGGCCGCAGGATCAACGCGCCGCGGCCGCGAGACGTCCGGTTCCCGCGGCTGCCCGGCTCTCCCGGCAGCGCCTTCCCGTGACGGCCGCCCAGCGCTCCAGCACGGCGGCCGCCGCGCCGCAGTCCACGGCCTCCGCGGCCCGCGCCACGCCGTCGGCCAGCCGGGCCGCGACCGGCCGCCCGTCGGGGGACAGGGCCGCGAGCCCGGCGGCCGCCGACAGCAGGACCGCGTCGCGCACCGGCCCGCGGGCCCCGGCCAGCACCTCGCGGGCCACCCGCGCGTTGTGCACCCGGTCGCCGCCGCGCAGCGCGCCGGCCGGCGCGTAGGGGATTCCGATGTCCCGCGGGTCGAAGGTCTCCGCGCGCACGCCGGACCCGGTGGTCGACCACACCGTGGAGGTGGTGGTGACCGTCAGCTCGTCCATCCCGTCGTCGCCGCGGAAGACCAGCGCGGACACCCCGCGCCGGTCCAGCACCTCCGCGATCAGCGGCGCCAGCCGCGCGTCGGCGACCCCGACCGCCTGCGCGGACGGATCGGCCGGATTGGTCAGCGGGCCCAGGGCGTTGAAGACGGTGCGGACGCCCAGTTCGCGGCGGGGCCCGGCGGCGTACCGCATGGCCGGGTGGAACAGCTGGGCGAAGGCGAAGGTGATGCCGGTCTCGACCGCGACGTCCGCGACCTCGGCCGCCGGCAGGTCCAGCGCCACCCCGAGCTCCTCCAGCACGTCGGCCGAACCGCAGGCGGACGAGGCGGAGCGGTTGCCGTGCTTGACGACCAGGGCTCCGGCCCCCGCCGCGACCACCGCCGACATGGTGGAGACGTTCACACTGTGCGAGCCGTCGCCGCCCGTACCGACGATGTCGAGCGCGGGGCCGGGCACCGACAGCGGCACCGCGTGGCGGCGCATCCCGCGCACCAGCCCCTCCACCTCCTGCGCCGTCTCCCCCTTGGCCCGGAGGGCCGTCATCAGCCCGGCCAGCCGGACCGGTCCGGCCTCGCCGGACATCACCCGGTCCATCGCCCACTCGGTCTCCCGCGCGGAGAGGTCCCGGCGGTCCAGCAACGCTTCCAGCAATTCCGGCCAGGCAGTCACGAAAATCTCCTCGAGCAGGATGAAAAGCAACGGGAATCAGTCCGCCACCCAGTGTGGGAAATACCGGGACCGCTTTCCAGACCACTGCCGCGAGCCGCGCACAGTCCAATTCGGAAGACACCGAAGGAGAAAGCCAGTGGCTCTGCACGCCGCGGTCACGCTCGTCAGGGAATCCGAAATTCCGCTGACCTCGCAGATCCAGCGATTCATCAAGAAGGAGGTGACCGAGGGAATACTCCACCCCGGCACCCGGCTGCCCTCCAGCCGCCGGCTCGCCGACGACCTCGGCGTCTCCCGCAGCGTCGTGGTGGAGGCGTACGGACAGCTGGTCGCCGAGGGCTACCTGGAAGCGGTGCAGGGCGCCGGCACCCAGGTCGTGCGCCACCTCGACCCCGCGGCGGCGCCCCCCGTCGCCTCCCTGCTGGACGACGGGCACGCCGGCGGCCGGGACGGCCGGGACCCCGCCGTCCGCTGGGACCTGCGCCCCGGCGGGGGCAACGTCCCCGCCTTCCCGCGCCGCGAATGGCTGGCCGCCTACCAGCGGGCCCTGAACACCGCCGATCCGTCCGCACTCGACTACCCGCCGCTCGCGGGCGACCCCCGGCTGCGCCTCGAACTCGCCCGCTACCTGGGGCGGATGTGCGGGGTGCGCAGCACGCCCGGCCAGGTGATGGTGACCGCGGGGTTCGCCCAGGCCCTGGGCCTGCTGACCGCCGTGCTGCCGCAGCTGGGCATCACCGCCCTCGCCATCGAGAACCCCGGCCACCCGGGCCAGCGCCGCTTCGTCCACGAGAGCGGCCTGCGGCCCGTACCGCTGCCGGTGGACGGGGAGGGCCTCGACGTGGGCGCGCTCGCCGCCTCCGGCGCCCGGGCCGTCCTGGTCACCCCGGCGCACCAGTTCCCCACCGGCGCCACGCTCTCCGCACGGCGCCGCGAGGCCCTGGTGCGGTGGGCCCACGAGGCGGACGGCCTGATCATCGAGGACGACTACGACCGCGGCCTGTGGTACGAGCGGGGGACCGGCCGGCCGCTGGCGCTCCAGCGGCTCGCCCCCGACCACGTCGTCTACGCGGGCACCGCCAGCAAGTCGATGGCCCCCGGGCTGCGCCTGGGCTGGCTGGCGGCTCCCGTCGCGCTGCTGGACCGGCTCCAGCGGGTCCGGGCCCGCCAGGACCTCGGCACCGACGTGCTGACCCAGCTGGCGTTCGCCGAGTTCCTGCGCGGCGGCGCCTACGACCGGCACCTGCGCCGGCTGGGCGCCCTGTGCCGCGCCCGCCACGACGCGCTGCGGGAAGCCGTGCACCGGCACCTGCCGGGGGCCGCCGTGACGGGTCGGGCCGCGGGGCTGCACGCGTACGTGACCCTGCCCCGGCACACCGACGAGGCGGCGCTGGTGGCCGGGGCGCTGCGCCGCTCCGTGCTGCTCAGCGGGGCGGCCGCCCACCACGCGCGCCCCGGCGAGGGGGCGCCCGCCCTGGTGGTCGGCCACGCCCACCTGCCGAGGTCCGGTGCGCAGCAGGCCGTGCGGGAGCTGGCCGCGGTGCTCAGGGGGACGTGAGCGCCCCGGCCCGCATCGCCAGGAAGTTCTCCATCATGGCCAGCCCCCCGGTGGTCATGATGGACTCCGGGTGGAACTGCACCCCCTCCACCGGCAGGGTGCGGTGGCGCAGCCCCATCACGTAGCCGTGGTCGGCGGCCACCGCCGTGGTCACCAGCGGCTCCGGCAGCGGGTCGGCCACCAGCAGCGAGTGGTAGCGGGTGGCCTCCAGGCTGTTCCCCAGCCCCGCGAAGAGGCCCTCGCCGTCGTGCCGGACGGTGCTGGTCCGCCCGTGCATCACCTGTCCCGCGACCTCGATCCGGCCGCCGTAGGCCAGCCCGATGGCCTGGTGGCCCAGGCACACCCCCAGCAGCGGGACCCGGCCCGCGAACGCGTGCACCAGCTCCACGTGCCCGGACTGCGCCGGATGTCCGGGCCCGGGCCCGAGCACCACCGCGTCGGGCTGCAGCGCCGCCAGCTCCTCCGGGGACCGGGTCCGCGACCGGACGACCTGGGTGTCGGCCCCCAGCACCCGCAGGTACTGGTCGATGATGTGGACGAAACTGTCGTACGCGTCGATCAGCAGCACCTTCACGACAGCAGCTCCTCACCGGTGAGCGCCCAGTAGGCGGCCCCCATCTTCGCCAGCGTCTCCTGCCACTCGGACTCCGGCTCGGACTGGGCCACCATGCCCGCCGAGCTCTGCGTCGAGTACGTGCGGCCGTCGTACTCGACCGTGCGGATGCACAGCGCCAGTTCGCTCCACCCGCGGACGTCGACCAGGCCGACCGCGCCGGCGTAGGCGCCGCGGCGCTCCCGCTCCAGGCCGTCGATGATCTCCATCGCGCGGACCTTGGGCGCCCCCGCCATGGTCCCGGCCGGGAAGGTGGCCCGGACCGCGTCCCAGACGCCGACCCCCGGGGCCAGCCGCCCGGAGACGCTCGACACCAGGTGGAACACGTGGGAGTACGTCTCCACCTCCATCAGCCGCTCCACCGGCTGGGTGCTGGGCACCGAGACCCGGCCGATGTCGTTGCGGCACAGGTCGACCAGCATGATGTGCTCGGCCTGCTCCTTCACGCTCTCGCGCATCTCCTTGACGCGGCGCTGGTTCACCTCCTCGTCGGGGCCCCGGCGGGCCGTCCCGGCGATCGGCCGCATCACGATCCCGCCGTCCTCGATGCGGAAGAACAGCTCCGGGCTGGCCCCGATCAGGGTCCGGCCCGCCTGCGGCACCAGGTACATGTACGGCGACGGGTTGCGCGCGCGCAGCCGGCGGTAGACGTCGACCGGCGTCAGGTCGGTCTCGACGTCGACGCGGTGGCCGATCTGGATCTGGTAGGCGTCGCCGACGCCGATGTGCTCCAGGCAGCGCTCCGCCCAGCCCAGGAACGTCTCCCGGTCGACGCTGTCGCGCACCGAGCGCGGGACGGGCGCCCGCGGGACGCCGGCGGCGGCCGCGGACACCGCCGGCCCCGGGCCGCCCGGGACGCCGGGTCCGCCCGGGAAGCCCGGCAGACCGTCCGGTTCGGGCAGGCCGGGCAGACCGTCGAAGGCCGGGCTGTCGGCGCGCAGCCGGCGCACCCGGCCGTCCGCGACGTCGTACCAGACGGTGTCCCGGAAGAGGGTGAGCGCGATGTCCGGGCGCCCGCCGTCCCCGCCGGCCCGCTCCGGCAGCTCCTCCATGTGCCAGGACGACTCGTACGCCAGCGAGGTCAGGAACCCGAAGGCGTACCCGTCCCCGGGCAGTTCGGTGGTCACCGAGAAGAGCCCCTGGGCCCGGGCGAGCGCGTCCCAGACCTGCTCGGACCGGGTGAAGCGCAGGACGTACGGCCCGTCGGGGAGCGGGTGGTGGGCCACCGGGCAGCCGGCGGCCGGCCCGTCCGTGACCAGTCCGGCCGCCTCGACCGCGCCGGCCAGCGCCCGCTTGAGCTCCGGCGTGCCGCCGTCCACCTCGACCCGGTCCGCGTGGACCCGGACCTCGGCGAGCCGGCCGAAGCCGACGACCGCGGAGCGGCGGTCCGCCGGCGCCCCCTCCAGGCTCTCGAGGAGGAACACGTCCTCGGCCGGGAGCACGGCGCGCAGCGCCCCGTACAGGTCCAGCGGGGCGTGCGGCGCCAGCTCCTGCGCGACGACCCGCACCGGGACGGCCGCAGCGCCCCCGTCGAATGAAACTCCCATATCCAACAAAGTGAACTCCCCCACCCATTCGGTTTTCCGTCTGGAATAAGTGAAGCAACTTTTCCCGAACCACCGCCAGACCAATTCCGGAGCCCCGATGCGGTCCATTTCCAAAATGCTTGACCATTGCTCGGAGGCAATGGGTAACTGAAGCCATGAGAGAAAACGAGAACAGTGCGTCCTGGCGGAATCTCCCGGCCGCACAGCAACCCGACTGGCCCGACCCCGGCGCCCTGCGCACCGTCACCGGGCAGCTGGCCGCCGCGCCTGCGCTGGTCCTCGGATCCGAGTGCGACCAGCTGCGCCTGCGGATGGCCGCGGTCGCCCGCGGCGAGGCCATCCTGCTCCAGGGCGGCGACTGCGCGGAGACGTTCGCCCAGGTCACCGCCGACTCCATCCGCGGCACGCTGAAGACGCTCCTCCAGATGGCCGTCGTGCTCTCCCACGCCACCGCGCTGCCGGTGGTCAAGGTGGGGCGGATGGCCGGCCAGTACGCCAAACCCCGCTCCAGCCCGTACGAGGAGCGCTCGGGCGTGACCCTGCCCTCCTACCGCGGCGACGCCGTCAACGGCCTGGAGTTCACCGCCGCCTCCCGCACCCCCGACCCGCGGCGGCTGCGCGACATGTACGAGGCGTCGGCCCGCACCCTGAACCTGGTCCGCGCCCTGACCACCGGCGGCTTCGCCGACCTGCACCAGGTGCACGCCTGGAACCGGGGCTTCGTCGCCGGCTCCGGCACCGGCGAGCGCTACGAGGCCCTGGCCGACGAGATCGACCGCACGCTGGCCTTCATGCACGCGTGCGGCGTGGACACCCGCGAACTGGGCACCGCCGAGTTCTTCGTCGGCCACGAGGGGCTGCTCCTCGACTACGAGGCAGCCCTGACCCGCACCGAACCGGACACCGGCCGCACCTACGCCGCCGGCGGGCACCTGCTGTGGATCGGCGAGCGGACCCGCGATCCGGACGGCGCCCACGTGGAGTTCTTCTCACGGATCGACAACCCGATCGCCGTGAAGCTCGGGCCCGCCACCACGGCCGATGCCGTCCTGACCCTCCTCGACCGGCTCGACCCGGACCGCGAGCCCGGCCGCCTGACCTTTGTCGTCCGGGCCGGCGCCGACCGGATACGCGACGTGCTGCCCACCCTGGTGGAGAAGGTCGCCGCCGAGGGAGCGCTGCCCTGCTGGGTCAGCGACCCCATGCACGGCAACACCGTCACCGCGCCCAGCGGCCACAAGACCCGCTCCTTCGACACCGTGCTCGACGAGGTGCGGGGCTTCGTCGAGGTCCACCGCTCGCTGGGCACCCATCCCGGCGGCATCCACGTCGAGCTGACCGGCGACGACGTCACCGAGTGCACGGGAGGCGGCAACACCGTCCGGCCCGAGGACCTGCCGCACCGCTACGAGACGGCCTGCGACCCCCGCCTCAACCACACCCAGTCCCTCGACCTGGCCTTCCGGCTCGCGGAGATGTACCGCGCGCACGGACCGGTCACCCCTGGCGGGCCCGGAGCGCCTCTTCGATGATCCCGAACGGCGGCTGCCCGGCGAGGTAGAAGTGCTCGCCGGGCACGGTCAGCGCCCGCGCCGGGCCCCGGGTCGACTCCCGCCAGGCGGCGCTCTGTGCGACGGTCACCCGGGGGTCCGACTCCCCGACGACCGCGGTGACCGGGCAGCCCAGCGGGGGCCGCGGCTGCCCCTCGTAGGCGGCCAGCATCCGGAAGTCCGCCCCGATGTAGGGCATCACCAGGTCCACGAAGGCCCGGTTCTCCAGCAGTTCCGGATCGGTGCCGCCCAGCTCGACCAGGGTCCGGCCGATCGACTCCGCGTCCCACGCGGCCGCGGCCACCGGGTCCCCCGCCATCAGGTGCGGCGCCCGGGCCCCCGACGCGAACAGGTGCCCCACCCCCGAGCCGGCCTCCTCCAGCGCCCGGACCACCTCGTACGCGACGATCGCGCCCATGCTGTGCCCGAAGAACGCGGTCGGCCGCTCGTCGCCCGACGCCAGCAGAGCGGCGGCGATCTCCCGCGCCATCGGCACCAGGTGCTCCGCGCAGTCCTCCGAGAAGCGCTCCGCGCGCCCCGGGTAGCAGACGGCGTGGACCTCGTACGCGCCGAGCCCCCGGGCCCAGGTGCGGAAGAAGTACGGCGACCCGCCCGCGTGCGGGAAGCACACCACCCGCTGCGCCGCGAACGGCCTCGCCTCGACCACCTGTGTCCACACCATCTCCGCCACCCCTGTCCCCGCGGCTCCGCCACGGCGTCCGCACGTCTTCGACGGCGCGATGGTCGTGCCTCGCGCTGACGGCGCGCTGACGTACCGCGGGACCCGCTGTCAGTGCTCCGTCAGAGCGCTTCAGCACAGTGGCAGCCATCCGCGACGCCGACCTCTGCCCCGGGAGATTCCATGACGGTGACCTCCGCCTTCCCCTCGATAGCCGAAGCGACGATGATGCCGCGCGTCATCCGGCTCGGCCCGAACCTCTACGGCGCGGCCTTCACCCTGATGAAACTGCTCCCGGCCCACCACATCCTCAAGCAGGCCGAGGAGCGGGGCGATCTGGGCCCCGACACCGTGATCGTCGAGACCACCTCCGGCACCTTCGGCCTCGCCCTCGCCATGCAGGCCGCCCTGATGCGCCGCAAGCTGATCCTCGTCAGCGACCCCGCGATCGATGCCAACCTGTACCGCCGGCTGACGGACCTCGGGGCCCGCCTGGAGATCTGCCACGAGCCGGCGGAGGTCGGCGGCTTCCAGGAGGCGCGGCTGCGCCGGCTCGCCGAGATCCGCGCCGAACTGCCCGACTCCTTCTGCCCGGAGCAGTACGGCAACCCCGGCAACCCGGGCGCGTACCGGCTGGTCGCCGAGCAGCTCTCCCGGACCCTGGGGACCGTCGACGCCCTGATCGGCCCGGTCGGCTCCGGCGGCTCCATGTGCGGCACCGTGCGCGCCCTGCGCGAGAGCACCCCGCACACCGAGGCCATCGGGGTCGACAGCCACCACAGCGTCCTGTTCGGACAGCCCGACGGCCCGCGCGAACTGCGCGGCCTGGGCAACAGCCTGTGGCCCGCCAACCTGGACCACGAGGTCTTCGACGAGGTGCACTGGCTCACCGCCGGCGAGGCCTACGCCTCCACCCGCGCCCTGCACGCCCGCCACGCCCTCTTCCAGGGGCCGACCAGCGGCGCCGCCTACCTCGTCGCCCGCTGGTGGGCCGACCGGAACCCCGACCGCACCGGCGTCGTGATGCTCCCGGACGAGGGCTACCGCTACCAGGCGACCGTCTACGACGACACCTGGCTGGCCGCCCAGGGCCATCCGCTGGCCGAGCGGCCCGCCACTCCCGCCCCGGCGACCGGCCCCGACACGACGGGCGACCGCTGGACCCGCTTCGCCTGGGACCGCCGGGCCTACGAGGAGGTCCCGGGCGCCGTCGCCCGGCCCGCCCCGGAAGCCGCCACCGCCGCCGCGCAGCCGGCGGGGGTGGGTGCGTGAGCGGCACCGGCAGCACCGGCACGGGCCGCCTCGAACGGGGGCTGGGCGCCCGCACCCGGCGCGTCGTGTACGGCGAGCCCGGCCCCGAGGCCGTCCGCCAGGAGCTGGAGGCCACCAGCACCGTCGACCTCGCGCACGTCGTCATGCTCCGCGAGAGCGGCCTGCTGCCGGGGCCCGCCGCGGCGGCCCTCCTGGACCGCATCCGGCGGCTGCGCGCCGACGGCTTCGCCGGGCTGGCCGACCGCCCGGCCCCGCGCGGCCTGTACCTCATGTACGAGGGCTACCTCGTGGAGCAGCTCGGCTCCGACGTCGGCGGCAAGGTGCACACCGCCCGGTCCCGCAACGACATCAAGGCCACCGTCACCGCGATGCGGCTGCGCACCGAACTCGCCGACCTGCTCGGCGAGGTGCTGCGCCTGCAGGCCGGGCTGCTCTCCCGGGCCCGCCGGCACGCCGACGCCGTGATGCCGGTCTACACGCACTTCCAGCCGGCGATGCCGATCAGCTACGGCTACTACCTGGCCGGGATCGCCACCGCCCTGGACCGCGACATCGCCGCCCTCCGCGGCACCCTCGACGACCTCGACCGCTGCCCGCTGGGCGCCGGAGCCGTCGCCGGCACCGACCTGCCCATCGACCCGGCCCGCACCGCCGGCCTGCTGGGCTTCCGCGGCCCCACCCTGCACGCCGTCGACGCGGTGGCGGCCCGCGACACCCTGCTGCGCGCCCTGGCCGTGGTGGCGTCGGCGGCCGTCACACTGAGCCGGCTGGCCACCGACCTCCAGCTGTGGAGCACGCAGGAGTTCGGATTCGTGGAGTTCCCGGAGCGGCTCGTCGGGGGCAGCTCCGCGATGCCGCAGAAGCGCAACGCGTTCCTGCTGGAGCACGTCAAGGCCAAGGCCGCCTGGGCGATCGGCGCCTGGACCGCCTCGGCGTCCGCGGCCAAGTCCACGCCGTTCACCAACTCCATCGAGGTCGGCACCGAGGCCGTCGCCGTGGCCTGGCCGGCGCTGACCGCCGTCCGGGAGTCCGTGCTGCTGGGCCAGGTCCTGGTCTCCGGGGCGCGCCCGGTCACGGACCGGATGGAGCAGCGGGCCCGTGAGGGCTTCACCACCGCCACCGTCATCGCCAACCGACTGGTGGGCGAGGGAGTGCCGTTCCGCACCGCGCACCACGTGGTGGGCCGGGCCGTACGGGACGCCATCGCCTCCGGCGAGCACGAACTCACCAAGATCGAGACCCCGGAGGGGGTGGCCGACCTCGGCGGCGCGCTGCCCTCGCCCGCCGAGGTCGTCGCCGGCCTGAACCGGGGCGGCGGACCCGGCCAGAGCGCCGCCGTCACCAGCACCCTGAGGGTCCGGCTCGCGGCACACGCCGACTGGCTGACGGGCCACCGGGCAGGCCTGCGCGACGCAGCGCGGCTCCTGGACACCGCGGTGGAGTCCACCGTGGCACGCTACGGAACGGGAGGGACACGATGACCGAGTACGGCGCCCCGTTCGCCTTCCTGGAGAGCAACACCACCGGCACCGGGCGGGACTTCTGCAGCGCCGCCCGCGCCCGGGGGATGCGGCCCGTCCTGCTGAGCCGGGACCCCGCCCGGTACCCGTACGCCGCCGCGGACGGCGTCGACACGGTGGTGCTGGACACCTCCGACCCGCAGGCCGTCCTGGAGGCCTGCACCCGGCTCGCTCCGGCGGCCATCGCGTCCAGCTCCGAGTACTTCGTCGCCCTGGCGGCCCGGATGGCGGCCAAGCTGGGGCTGCCGGGGCCCGACGGCGACGCGGTCGCGCGCTGCCGGTCCAAGGACACCCAGCGGGCCGTGCACGCCGCCGCCGGGGTACCGGTGCCGCGGTTCGCGGCGGTCACCGGGGCCCGGGAGGCCGCCGAGGCCGCCGCCCGGATCGGGTTCCCCGTCGTCCTCAAGCCCGTCAGCGGCTCCGGCTCGGCCGGGGTCCGGCTGTGCGCGGACCGGGGGGAGGCCTCCGCGTGGGCCGCCCGCCTGCTGGCCGACGGCTCGGCCACCGTCCTGGTGGAGGAGGCCGTACGCGGCCCCGAGTACTCGGTGGAGACCTTCGACGGCGCCGTGGTCGCGGTGGTGGCCAAGCACGTCGGACCGGAGCCGTACTTCGTCGAGACCGGCCACGACGTCCCCGCCCCCGTCCCCGCCGCCACCGCCGCCGCACTCGGCGCCACCGCCGTGGAGGCGGTGTCCTCCCTGGGCCTCGGGTACGGGGCCGCCCACACCGAGCTGCGGATGGGACCCGGCGGCCCGGTGGTCATCGAGGTCAACCCGCGCCTGGCCGGCGGCATGATCCCGGTCGCGGTCCGCGCCGCGACCGGGGTGGACCTGGTTGACGCCGTCATCGCGCGCGCCGCCGGACAGCCGGCCGCCGAGCCGGGACCGGCCGCCGGACACGCCGCCGTCCGCTTCGTCCGGGTCGGCGCCGAGGGCCGGGTCACGGCCGTCGCCGGCCTGGCCGACGCGGCCGCCTCGCCGGGGGTGGCGGCCGCGGCCGCGACCACCGCGGTCGGCCGCGAGGTGCGGGTGACGCACTCCTTCCAGGACCGCCTGGCCTGCGTGGTCGCCGCCGGCCCCGACCCCGCGACCGCTGCCCGCCGGGCCTCGGCGGCCACCGCCCTGATCGACATCACCGTGGAGGAGACCCCCCGATGAAAGGCGCCCCCCCGTCCCCGCCCCCCTCCCGCCTGCACACCCCCCACCCGCCGTCACGCCCGGCCACGGCAACCGTCCCGGCGCCCCCCGGCCGTACAGCGGCGCCCACCGCCCCGCCGGCAGGCACACCGACCCCCGCACACCCCGCCACCACAACCGCCCAGGGCCCCTGCGCCCCACCGGCGGGCGCCCACACGAACGGCCTCCCCACGGCCCCCGCACCGGTCACCGGCCGCCCGGCCGCCCCGGACGGCGCGGCGGCCACCGACCCCGGCCCGACCCCCGCCGCCCCCACCGCGCCGGGCGATGCCGCGGCCGGTGACCCCGGGCCCACCCGGATTCCCCGCTGGGCCGCCGCGGCCCCCGCAGGCGGTCCGGCCGGTGCCGCGGGGGACGGTGCGTACGAGCTGCCCGTCCCGGCCGGCCTGGCGGCGGCCGCCGCGCGGACCGCCGCCGCGCTCGGCCTCCGCCCGGCCTCGCTGCTCGCCGCCGCCCACGCCCGAGTGCTCGCCACGGTCGCCGCCCAGCGGGAGCTGCGCACCGGCCTCGCCGCCGCCACCGGCGGCCCCGGCGGCCCCGGCGTCCGCGAGCTGCGCCTCGCCGTGGCTCCGTCGAGCTGGACGGAGCTCGCCGGCGCCGCCGACGCCGCCCTCGACGCCGCCGCCGCCACCCCCGGCTTCCGGCCCGAGGCGGTCCTCGACCCGGCCGGGGCCGACCCCGCCCCGCTCGGCCCCGGCGAGGTGCTCCGCGTCTCCTGGGACCTGGCCGGCCCCCGGCCGCGGCTGCGCCTGCGCCACGACCCCCGCGCCCTCGACACCGCCTACGCGGAGCGCCTCGCCGGCTACCACCTCACCGCCCTGCGCCTGCTCACCGAGGACCCGCACGCCCGCCACGACCGGCAGGTCCTCCTCTCCCCCCGCGAGATAGAGACCCAGCTGTACGGTCTCGCCGGCCCCCGCGCCGAGCTGCCCGACGCCGTCCTCACCGACCTCTTCGAGGCGCGCGCCCGCCGCCACCCCGGCGCCGTCGCCGCCCGGCACGGCGCCCGCGCGTGGACCTACGGCCGGCTCGACGGCCACGCCAACCGCGTGGCGCACGCGCTGCTCGCCGCCGGGTCCGGGCCGGGGGACGTCGTCGCCGTCGTCATGGACCGCTCGCTCGACTGGATCGCCGCCGCGCTCGGCGTCCTCAAGGCGGGCGCGGTCTACCTCCCCATGGGCCCCGACCTCCCCGTGGACCGGATCACGGCCCAACTGGCGGCCGCCGGAGCCGGCTTCGTCCTCGCCGACCCCGCCGCCCTCCCCCTCGCGGACAAGGCCGCCGACAGCACGCCGGCGCCCCCCACCGTGCTCTGCGTACCGGAGGTCCTCGCGGCGGGACTGCCGGACGGGCCGGCCGGCGTCCGCGTGCGCCCCGGCGACGCCGCGTACGTCTACTTCACCTCCGGTTCCACCGGCGACCCCAAGGGCGCCCTGTGCGAGCACGCGGGCCTGCTCAACCACCTCCTGGCGAAGACCGCCGACATGGGGCTGGCCGACGGCGGGGACACCGGCAGCGCCGAGGTCGTCGCCCAGAGCGCCCCGCAGAGCTTCGACATCTCCCTCTGGCAGTTCGCCGCGCCGCTGCTGACCGGCGGATCCACCCGCATCGTGTCGACCGACGTCCTGCTGGACGTGGACGGCTTCCTCGACGAGATCGTCGAGGGACGCGTCACCGTCGCCCAGACCGTCCCGGCCTACCTGGACGTCCTCGTCCGGCACCTGGAGCACCGCCCCCGCGGCCTGGGCGCCCTGCGCACCCTGTCGGTGACCGGCGAGGTCCTCGCCCCCGCCCTGGTCCGCCGCTGGTTCGCGCTGTGCCCGGACATCACCCTGGTCAACGCCTACGGCGCGACGGAAGTCTGCGACGACACGATGCACGAGGTCCTCGACCGGGCCCCCGAGCCGGGCCGTCCCGTGCCCCTGGGCCGCTCGCTGCCCAACGTCAACACCTACGTCCTCGACGAGAACCTCGCCCTGGTGCCGCTCGGCTCGGCGGGCGAGATCGCCTTCTCCGGCGTCTGCGTCGGCCGGGGCTACGTCAACGACGAGGAGCGCACCCAGCAGGTCTTCGTGTCCGACCCGTTCCGCTCCGGCACCCGGATGTACCGCACCGGCGACTTCGGCCGCTGGCTGCCGGACGGCCGGATGGAGTACCTGGGCCGGCACGACGAACAGGTCAAGATCCGCGGCTTCCGCATCGAGCTCGGCGAGATCGAGCACCAGCTGCTCGCCGTGGCCGGAGTCCGCGAGGCGGCCGTCGTCATCGTCGGCGACGCCGGCGCCCACCGGCACCTCGTGGCCTTCTTCACCGCCGGCGCCGACGGCCCCCGCGTCGAGCGGGTCCGCGGCCACCTGGCCGCCGTGCTCCCCGACTACATGGTGCCCAGCTACCTGCACCCGCTGCGCCGCCTCCCCCGCACGGCCAACGGCAAGGCCGACAAGAAGGCGCTGGCCGAGCTGGCGAGCACCCTCGGCCACGGCGGCGACGGCCACACCGGCCCGGCCACCGCCACCGAGCGCCGGCTGGCCATGCTGTGGGCCGAGGTCCTCGGGGTCCCGCTGGAGCGCATCGGCCGCCACGACGACTTCTTCGCGCTGGGCGCCAGTTCGCTCGCCGCGGTCCGGGTCGCCGTCCGGCTCGACCGGGCGCTGTCCCTGGGGGAACTGGTCGCCCACCCCGTGCTGAGCGACCTGGCGGCCCTCCTCGACGGCCGCCGGCGCGGCGAGCCCCGGGACGCCGCGCCCCCGCTGCTGCACCCGCTGCTCGCGGTCCGCAACCCGCACCACACCCTGGTGTGCCTGCCGTACGCGGGCGGCAGCGCCCTGAACTTCCGCGCCCTGGCGACCGCCCTGGAGGGCGAGGGCATCGCGGTCCTCGGCGCCGAACTGCCCGGCCACGACTTCGCGGCCGAGGACGAGCCGCTCCAGGACGTGGCGGTCCTCGCCGCACGGGCCCGCGACGAGATCCTCGCCCGCGTCGACACCCCCGTACTGCTCTGGGGCCACTGCTCCGGAGCGGCCGCGGCCCTGGAGACCGCCCGACTGCTCCAGGAGGCCGGCCGGCCCGCGGAGCGGGTCTTCCTGGGCGGGCAGCTGCTGCCCGGCGCCGACGCGCTGCGCGCGGAGCTCGCCGAGGTGGCCCGGGCCCCCCGGGAGGAGATCCTGGACCGGCTGCGCGCCGACCACGCGTACGTCGAGCTGGACGCCTTCGCGCCCGAGCGGGCCGCGGCCGTCGACCGCGCCTACCGGCACGACGCGGCCACCGCCGCCCGGCACCTGCTGCGGATCCTCGACGCCCCCGCGGCGCACCGGATCGGCGCCCCCGTGGAGGTGGTGGTGGCCCGCGACGACGCCTGGACGCCCGCCGCCCACGAGGCGTACGGGGCCTGGCGCTCGGTCTCCGACCGCGTCACGCTGCACCAACTCGAAGAGGGCGGGCACTACTTCCCCGGCACCCGGGCCGCGGAGACCGCCGACGTGGTGAGGAGGACCACCGGATGACCACGATCCAGACGGCCGCGCCGGTCAGCCCGGCGGCGCCCCCCGCCACCGGATACCGCAAGGTCGCCGCCAGCGGCGTCAGCACGGCCTTCGGCACCTTCGGCGAACTGCTCCAGGGCGTCCTCCCCGAGGAGGACGGCAACTTCCTCGTGACGCTGCCGGTGGCCCGCTGGTCCATGGTCCGCTTCGAGATCCGCCCGGAGGAACCGGAGCTGACGGTGTGGCCGCCGCACAAGAAGAAGGCGCTGCGGCTGACCGGCATGATCCTGCAGGACGAGGGGCTGCCCGCCGCCGGCCTGCTGCGGATCGACAGCACCCTGCCCGAGGGCAAGGGCCTGGCCAGCTCGTCGGCCGACCTCGTGGCGACCGCGCGGGCCGTCGCCAACGCGCTGGGCATCCCGATGCCGCCCCGCCGCATCGAGCGCTACCTGGCAAGGATCGAGCCGACCGACGGGGTGCTCTACCCGTCGGTGGTGGCCTTCCACCACCGCAGCGTCCGCCTGCGCGCCCGGCTCGGCTCCCTGCCGTCCATGGCCGTGGTCGGCGTGGACGAGGGCGGCGCCGTGGACACCGTCGCCTTCAACGACATCCCCAAGCCGTTCACCGGCGCCGACAAGCGCGAGTACGCACGGCTCCTGGACCGGGTCACCGACGCGGTGGCCTCCTGCGACCTGCCGGAGGTGGGCAGGGTCGCCACGGCGAGCGCCCGGATGAACCAGGTGCTGCGCCACAAGTGGTCGCTGGAGCCGATGACCGGCATCTGCGAGGAGGTCGGCGGACTGGGCGTCGTGGTCGGGCACAGCGGCACCGCGCTGGGCATCCTGATGGACACCGACGCGCCCGACTGCCCCGCCCGGCTGGCCGTCGCGGCCCAGCTCTGCCAGGAGCTCGTCGGCAATGTGACGGTCTACCGGACCCTCAGCTTCCCCTGATCCGCAGACCCTCGACTTCCCCTGATCCGCGCGGGCGGCCACCCGCCGCGGCAGCCCCCTGCGAGCGGCGCCCGGGCACCCCCCTGCCCCGGCGCCTTCCGGCCCCCGGCGCGAGCGGTTACGCTCGTCCCGGGGGCCGCTGCACGTGCGCCGAGGCCGGCGCCCCACTTCCGCTTCGGGCCGTGCCCGGCGTCCACCAGTCGGTGGACGCAGAGTTCAACCGGTCGAGCCTGTCGCCGGCACACCTGCTCCGACCAGCATGTACGTCATGACGAACCCCACTGTACGCATGGCTCGATGGAGCGCCCGCAACCCCTGGCGGGCCATCACCGGCTGGCTCCTCTTCGTCGTCCTCTGCCTCGGTGCGGGGATCGCGATCGGTTCCAACCCCGCCGCCAGCGAAGACTTCCGGATCGGCGAGGCCGGCCGGGCCGAGGCCCTCGCCGCCGAGGGCGGCCTCCAGCAGAAGCCCACGGAGCGGGTGCTCATCCACGCCAGGCCCGGCGCCGCCGCGTTCGACCGGCCCCTGGCCGAGGCCGCCGCCCGCGACGTCGGCGCCCGGATGGCCGCGCTCCCCGAAGTCGCCGCGGTGGGGGACCCGGTGCCCGCCGCCGACGGCTCCGCGCTCCGCGTGGACGTCACCATGAAGGGCGCCGAGTTCGACGCCAAGAAGCACGTGGACGCGCTCCTGGCACAGACCGCGGCCGTCCAAGAGGCCTACCCGGGGCTGTGGGTGGAGGAGGTCGGCTCCCCCTCGATCAGCAAGGGCGTCGACGGGCTCCGCGACGACGACCTGGCGCGCACCGAGGTCATCGCCCTGCCCGTCACCCTCCTGACCCTGCTGGTCGTCTTCAGCTCCATCGCCATGGCGCTCGTCCCGCTGCTGCTGGCGCTCTCCTCGATCATCGCCGCCGTCGGCCTGTCGATGCTCGCCTCGCACGTCTTCCCCGACGCCGGCGTCGGCACCAACGTCATCCTGCTGATCGGCCTGGCCGTGGGCGTGGACTACACGCTCTTCTACCTCAAGCGGGAACGCGAGGAGCGGGCCCGGGCCGGCGGCCGCCTCACCCCGCAGGCCGTCGTCGAGCTGGCCGCCGCCACCTCCGGACGCGCGGTCGTCGTCTCCGGACTGGCCGTCGCCGTCTCCAGCGCCACCCTGTTCCTCGCCGACGACGTGATCTTCTCCTCCATCGCCACCGGCGCCATCGTCGTCACCCTGGTCGCCGTCCTCAGCTCGCTCACCGTGCTCCCCGCCCTGCTGGCCAAGCTCGGCGAGCGCGCCGACCGCCGCCGTGCCCGCAAGGAGGCCCGCGCCGCCGCCAAGGGCCGCACCCTGCGCGTCAAGGAGCACAAGACCGGCACCGGCCGGATCACCGCCGCCGTGCTGCGCCCCACCACCAGGCACCCCGTCGCCACCCTGGCCGTCGCCACCCTCGCGATGGTCGCCCTCGCCCTGCCGGTCCTGAACCTGAACCTCACCGAGATGGGCCGCGACACCCACTCCCGCTCCATCGCCGCCATGCAGACCTACGACCGGGCGATGGCCGCCTACCCCCAGCTCCACTCCATGCACCAGGTCCTCGTGAAGGCGGACGCCGACCGCCGCGACGAAGTGGCCGCCGCACTCACCCGGCTCTCCGACCGCGCCACCGCCGAGGACCCCGCGATCAGCGGCAAGCCCGTCCTGCGCACCTCCCCCGACGGCCGGATCACCATGCTCGACATGGCGGTCGCCCACCCCGTCGGCAGCGCCGAGGCCCACACCTCCCTGCGGAACCTGCGCACGGAGCTCATCCCCGCCGCCCTCGGCGGACTCACCGGCACCGAGAGCGCCGTGACCGGCGACGTCGCCCGCAACGCCGACTACCCCGCCCACCAGAAGCAGAAGCTCCCGCTGATCATCGGCGCGCTGCTGTTCGTCACCTTCGCCATGACCGTCTGGGCCTTCCGCTCCCTCGTCCTCGGCCTGATCGGGATCGTCCTCAACCTGCTCTCGGCCTTCGCCTCGCTGGGCCTGCTGGTGCTCGTCTTCCAGAACGAATGGGCCGAGGGGCTCCTCGCCTTCGACTCCACCGGCTCCATCGGAGCCCGCGTCCCGCTCTTCCTCTTCGTGATCCTCTTCGGGCTCTCGATGGACTACCAGGTCTTCGTGATCAGCCGGATCCGCGAGGCCGCCATGAACGGCACCCCGACCCGGCAGGCCGTCCTGGACGGCATCGGCAGCTCCGCCGGCGTCGTCACCAGCGCCGCCGTCGTCATGGTCACCGTCTTCGCCAGCTTCGCCGCACTGCACCTGATCGAGATGAAGCAGATCGGCTTCGCCCTCGCCGCGGCCGTCCTGCTCGACGCCTTCGTGATCCGCATCCTGATCCTCCCCTCCCTGATGCTGCTGCTCGGCGAGTGGAACTGGTGGCCGTCGCGCGGAATGCGCCAGGTGCGGACCGCGGCTTCAACGGAACGTCAGCCGGCGAACGTAGGCTGACGGACATGAGCGAACGGCCGCAGACCACCGACCGGTTGACCGTCCAGAAGTTCCACGGCTGGTACACCGCGGCCTGGGTGCTCCTCGGCCTGATCCCCTCCGTCATCGGGGTGGAGAACGACTCCGGAGCACCCAAGTGGGCCGCCCTGGCCCTCCTGGCGGTCCTCGCCTCCTGCTACGCGGCCGTACGGCGGTTCCCGGACAATCCCGTCCTGCGGCCCCAGGCGTACCTGGCCCTGCTCGCCCTCGGCCTGGGGGCCATGGGAGGCCTCCCGGGAGGCGGCGCCGCCCTGTTCATCGTCGCCCTCCCGCAGTTCTGGCTCTTCGCCACCAGCCCCCGCGCCTCCATCGTCCTCAGCGGCGCGGCCGCCGCGGCCACCGTGGTCGGCAGCACCCTGCGCGGCGACGAGTCCCTGACCGGGAACGTCGTCTTCATCTTCATCGGATACGCCGCGTCCGTCCTGACCGGCCTGCTGATCCTGCGGCTCGTGGCCGACGGCGACGCCCGCGCCGGGATGCTGGGCGCCGAACTGGAGAGCGCCCAGGCCCGGCTCGCCGAGGCGCACCGCCGGCAGGGCGCCGCGGACGAGCGGGAGCGGATGGCCCGGGAGATCCACGACACCCTCGCCCAGGGCTTCGCCTCCATCATCGTGCTGGCCGAGGCGGCCCGCTCGACCGTCGCCTCGGACCCCGACCGCACCGGCCGGCAGCTCTTCTCCATCGAGCAGACCGCCCGCGAGAACTTCGCCGAGGCCCGGGTACTGGTGGGCTCCGCCCCGCAGAGCGGCCTGGCCCCCGGCTCGGTCGCGGTGACCCTGCGGCGGACCCTGGACCGGTTCACGCAGGACACCGGCCTGACCGTCGAGGCCGACCTGCCGGCGGACGTCGCGTGCGACCAGCAGACCCGCATCGCCCTGCTGCGCTGCACCCAGGAGTCGCTGGCCAACGTCCGCAAGCACGCCGCCGCCACCACGGTCGGCGTGGTCCTCACCCAGCACCCGCACGCCATCGAGCTGGAGATCACCGACGACGGCAACGGCTTCGTCGTCGCGGACTCCCGCGGCTTCGGCCTCGACGGCATGCGCAAGCGGCTGGCCGAGCTCGACGGCGACCTCACGGTGACCAGCTCGCCCGGGGACGGCACCCGCATCCTCGCCACGATCCACACGAACGGACAGCCCTGAGATGAAGACGACACCCGACGGGGCCGCGGACGGCACCGGGTCCGGCGCGGGAGGCCCCGCCGGGAGCGACGGCCCGATCCGCATCATCGTGGTGGACGACCACACGGTGATGCGGGCCGGCGTCGTCGCCCTCCTCGCCCCGGAACCGTCCATCGCCATCGTCGGCGAGGCCGACAACGGACGGGAGGCCGTCGCGCTCGTCGACTCCCTGCGCCCCGACGTGGCCCTCGTCGACCTGCGGATGCCGGTCATGGACGGGGTCGCGGCCACCGCCGAGATCGCCGCCGGGCCGGCCCCCACCCGGGTGCTCATCCTCACCACGTACGACACCGACGTGGAGATCGAGCGGGCCGTCGAGGCGGGCGCCGTCGGCTACCTGCTCAAGGACACCACCCGCGAGCAGCTCGTGGCCGCCGTCCGCGCGGCGGCGCGCGGCGAGACGGTGCTGGCCCCGCGGGTCGCGGAGCGGCTCGTGGCCAAGATGCGCCGGCCCGCCCCGGTGGCGCTGACCACCCGCGAGCTCGACGTGCTGAGCGCCGTGGCGGACGGTCTGTCCAACGCGGACATCGGCAGGCGGCTCGTGATCGCCGAGGCCACCGTCAAGACCCACCTGCTGCGGGTCTTCGCGAAACTGGACGTGAGCGACCGCACCCACGCCGTGGTGACCGCGATGGAACGGGGCCTGCTGGTCCGCCCGGAGCGCGACTGACCTCCGCCGCCCCCTCCCGGCTGCCCGACCCGGACCCGTCCACGAACCGGGCGGCCCGTCGGCCGAAGGGATACGCGTCACACCCGGCCCGTGCGCGCCGCGGGCGGGGAGCGGGGGGAGGACGCCGACGCCGGCATGACGCCGACATGCCGCCGACGCCGACATGCCGAAACGGCCGCCACCGCTTGCGCGATGACGACCGTTTCGTCGATGTGGGCGAGGGGGGATTTGAACCCCCACGTCCCGAAGGACACTGGCACCTGAAGCCAGCGCGTCTGCCGTTCCGCCACTCGCCCGAGCAGCACTCCAGTGGATCTTCCCTTTCGGGCCGTTCCCCTGGCGACGTCGAAAGATTAGCACGGGGAACGGGGTGGGTTCACATCGCTTTCCCCCGCCCCCGGGGCCCCGGCGGAGACGGCCCCTCCCGCTCTCCGCCCCGGGTGCGGGACACTGTCCCTGGCGCGCCCCTACGATCGCTTGTGAGGACCAACACTCGTCCACGCAGGACCGATGGGGAACCACCCGAATCCGCCACGCGTGGATACGATCAGTAAGCAGTACAGGGCGACAACGACGGAGGAGGTGCCCCATGGGAGTCCTGAAGCGGTTCGAGCAGCGACTCGAAGGTCTGGTGAACGGCACCTTCGCCAAAGTCTTCAAGTCCGAGGTCCAGCCGGTGGAGATCGCCGGCGCCCTCCAGCGGGAGTGCGACAACAACGCCACCATCTGGAACCGCGAGCGGACCGTCGTCCCCAACGACTTCATCGTGGAGCTCAGCGCCGGGGACTACGACCGCCTGAGCCCCTACTCCGGCCAGCTCGGCGACGAGCTCGCGGGCCTGGTCCGCGACTACGCCAAGCAGCAGCGCTACAGCTTCATGGGCCCCATCAAGGTCCAGCTGGAGAAGGCCGACGACCTCGACACCGGTCTGTACCGGGTCCGCAGTCGCACCCTGGCCTCCAGCACCTCGCAGCCGCAGGCCCCCCAGAACGGCCAGGCAGCGCCCCAGAACCAGCAGCAGGGCGGCTACGGGTACCCCCCGGTCGCCGCCCCGCCCATGCCCGCGGGCCCGCCTCCCGGCGGAGCCGCGGGACGACGGCCCGCAGCCGGCGGAGCGGCGCCCGCGCCCCCTGCCGGTGCCCAGCGGCGCCACTGGATCGAGATCAACGGCACCCGCCACCAGATCTCGCGCCCCACCCTCGTACTCGGCCGGAGCACCGAGGCCGACGTGCGGATCGACGACCCCGGCGTATCGCGCCGGCACTGTGAGATCCGGACCGGAACGCCCTCGACGATCCAGGATCTGGGGTCCACCAACGGCATCGTGGTGGACGGGCAGCACACCACCCGCGCTACGCTCCGCGACGGCTCGCGGATCGTCGTGGGCAGCACGACCATCATTTACCGGCAAGCCGAAGGGTGAAGCGGGGGCAATGTCAGAGCTGACCCTGACGGTCATGCGGCTGGGTTTCCTAGCCGTTCTGTGGCTGTTCGTCATCGTGGCCGTTCAGGTCATCCGCAGCGATCTCTTCGGCACGCGGGTGACCCAGCGCGGCTCCCGCCGCGGCGGCGCCGCTGCCGGAGCGCCGCAGCAGGCCGGCGGCCGGCAGGCCGCACCACCGCAGCAGCGCCAGCGCCGCGGTGCGCCGACCAAGCTCGTCGTGTCCGAGGGCACCCTCACGGGGACCACGGTGGCCCTCGCGGGCCAGACGATCACGCTGGGCCGGGCGCACGACTCCACCATCGTGCTGGACGACGACTACGCGTCCAGCCGCCATGCCAGGATCTACCCCGACCGTGACGGCCAGTGGATCGTCGAGGATCTCGGGTCCACCAACGGCACGTATCTCGACCGGACCCGGCTGACCACCCCGACGCCCATTCCGCCGGGCGCCCCGATCCGCATCGGCAAGACCGTCATCGAGCTGCGGAAGTAGTACGAGAATGAGCGAGCGGAGCGAGCGCGCCGCGGCGATCCGTCCCAGCGTGGACACGGACGCGAGCGCGTTCCCGACCGGAGGGTGGGCAGTGTGGCTCGAGACCGGTTGTACCCGGAGCCGACAGGGCAGGTGCGCATGAGTCTGTCCCTGCGGTTCGCCGCCGGATCGCACAAGGGCATGATCCGGGAGGGGAACGAGGACTCCGGCTACGCCGGGCCCCGGCTCCTCGCGATCGCCGACGGCATGGGAGGCCAGGCCGCCGGCGAGGTCGCGAGCTCCGAGGTGATCTCCACCCTCGTGCAGCTCGACGACGACGTCCCGGGCTCCGACATCATCACCTCCCTCGCGTCCGCCGTGCAGCGGGCCAACGACCAGCTGCGCGCCATGGTCGAGGAGGACCCGCAGCTGGAGGGCATGGGCACCACCCTGACCGCCCTCCTGTGGACGGGTCAGCGCCTCGGCCTGGTCCACGTCGGCGACTCCCGCGCCTACCTGCTGCGCGACGGGGTCCTCACGCAGATCACCCAGGACCACACCTGGGTGCAGCGTCTCGTCGACGAGGGCCGGATCACCGAGGAGGAGGCCACCACCCACCCCCAGCGCTCCCTCCTGATGCGGGCGCTCGGCAGCGGCGACATCGTCGAACCCGACCTGTCCATCCGCGAGGTCCGGGCCGGCGACCGCTACCTGATCTGCTCCGACGGGCTCTCCGGCGTGGTCTCCCACCAGACCCTGGAGGAGACCCTCGCCGACTACCACGGCCCCCGCGAGACGGTGCAGTCGCTGATCCAGCTCGCCCTCCGGGGCGGCGGACCGGACAACATCACCTGCATCGTCGCCGACGTCCTGGACACCGACAGCGGGGACACCCTCGCCGCCCAGGTGAGCGACACCCCGGTCGTCGTCGGCGCGGTCGCCGAGAACCAGCACCACTTCGACGGCGGCAACGCCATGCAGACCCCGGCCGGCCGCGCCTCCGGGCTCGGCCGCCAGGCCCCGCCGCCGCCGGGCGCCTTCGGGCCCCCCGGCAGCGGCGAGGCCCCCGGCTACGGGTACGCGGACCAGGGCCAGGCCCCGGGCGGCGGATACGGCAGCTTCGGCGAGGCCGACGGCTACGACTCCGACGCCGGGTACGAGGACACGTACGACAAGCCCCGCAGGCGCCGCAGCAAAGGGCGCAAGTGGACCACCCGTACGCTGACCCTGCTGCTCGTCGCCGGAGTCGTCGGCGGCGGCCTCTACGCCGGGTGGCGCTGGACCCAGACCCAGTACTACATCGGCGTCAAGGGCGGCCACGTCGCGCTCTTCAAGGGCATCAGCCAGAAGCTGGGACCGGTGGAGCTCTCCGAAGTGGAGATCGACCGGCCCGACATCGAACTGAAGTACCTGCCGCCCTACAAGCTCAAGCTGGTTCAGGCCACCATCAGCGAGAGCAGCCTGGACGGCGCGCGCGAGAAGATCGACGACCTCGGTCTCCAGGTGTCCGCCTGCAAGAAGGACGAAGAGCGCCGCAACGCCGAGGCGCAGAACCAGACACCCGCCTCCAGCCTGACTCCCGCGGAGCAGCAGCTGGCCAGCCTGTGCGGAAAGCAGTAGGAACCAGCGGGCGCAGGGGGCCTGCCACACCATGAGCGTTGTCACCAACACGACCACCATCGGCGCCATCGAGCTGCCGAGCCGGCGGAACACCGAGCTGATGCTGCTCGGCTTCGCCGTGGTCATCCCGATCTTCGCCTACGCCAACGTGGGCCTCGCGATCCACGGCGAGCTGCCGCCCGGCATGCTGGCCTACGGTCTGGGGCTCGGCGCGCTCGCCGGGGTGGCGCACTTCGTCGTGCGCCGCTACGCCAAGTACTCCGACCCGCTGCTGCTGCCGCTCGCGACCCTGCTCAACGGGCTCGGTCTCGTCTTCATCTGGCGCCTGGACCAGTCCGCGCGGCTCCAGAACCTCGCCAAGGTGCAGTACGGCGGCTTCTCGGCCTCGGCGCCCAACCAGCTGCTGTACACCGCCGTCGGCATCGCGCTGTTCGCCGCCGTCCTGCTGCTGCTCAAGGACCACCGCGTCCTGCAGCGGTTCACGTACATCTCCATGGCCGGCGCCCTGGTCCTGCTGATCCTGCCCGTCATCCCGGGCCTGGGCGCCGACGTCTTCGGCGCGAAGATCTGGATCAGCGTCGGCGGGTTCTCCATCCAGCCCGGCGAGTTCGCGAAGATCGTCATCGCGATCTTCTTCGCCGGCTACCTGATGGTGAAGCGCGACGCGCTCGCCCTGGCCAGCCGGCGCTTCATGGGCCTCTACCTGCCGCGCGGCCGCGACCTCGGCCCGATCCTGATGATCTGGGCGGTCAGCCTCCTCGTCCTCATCTTCGAGAACGACCTCGGCACCTCGCTGCTCTTCTTCGGCATGTTCGTGATCATGCTCTACGTGGCCACCGAACGGACCAGCTGGATCGTCATCGGCCTGCTCATGTCGGTCGGCGGCGCCGTCGTCGTCGCCTCCTTCGCCAGCCACGTCAAGGTCCGCGTCACCGCCTGGCTGGACCCCTTCGCCTGCTACGCCACCTCGGGCGCCTGCGAGCAGGTCGGCCAGTCGCTGATGAGCTTCGGCTCCGGCGGGGTCCTCGGCACCGGCCTCGGCCAGGGCCACTCCGACCTGATCCTCTTCGCCGCCAACTCCGACTTCATCTTCTCCACCGTCGGGGAAGAGCTCGGCCTGGCCGGCGTGATGGCCTTCCTCCTGATCTACGGGCTCATCATCGAGCGGGGCGTGCGCACCGCCCTCGCCGCGCGCGACCCCTTCGGCAAGCTCTTCGCGATCGGCCTGTCCGGCGCCTTCGCCATCCAGATCTTCGTCGTCGCCGGCGGAGTCATGGGCCTCATCCCCCTGACCGGCATGACCATGCCCTTCCTCGCGTCCGGCGGTTCCTCCGTCCTCGCGAACTGGGCCCTCATCGGAATCCTCATCCGGATCAGCGACACCGCACGCCGCCCCGCCCCGGCCCCCGCTCCGTCCCCCGACTCCGAGATGACCCAGGTGGTCCGCCCGTCATGAACAAGCCCCTGCGCCGCATCTCGCTGTTCTGCGGGCTGCTCGTCCTCGCGCTGCTGATCCGGACCAACTGGCTTCAGTACGTGCAGGCCGAGGAGCTCAGCACGCGCAAGGAGAACCGCCGGGTCCAGATCGCCCAGTACGCCACCGAGCGCGGCAACATCATCGTCAAGGGCCAGCCCATCACCGGTTCGGTGACCACCAACGGCAGCGACTTCAAGTACAAGCGGACCTACCTCGACGGACCCCTGTGGGCCCCCGTCACGGGCTACGCCTCGCAGGCCTTCGGCGCCACCCAGCTCGAATCCCTCGAGGACGGCATCCTCACCGGCAACGACGACCGGCTCTTCTTCGACCGCACCGTCGGCATGTTCACGGGGGAGAAGAAGCAGGGCGGCAACGTCATCACGACGCTGAACCCCGCAGCGCAGAAGGCCGCGTTCGACAAGCTCGGCGGCAACAAGGGCGCGGTCGCCGCGATCGACCCGCGCACCGGCGCCATCCTGGCGCTGGTCTCCACCCCGTCCTACGACCCGTCCAGCTTCGCCGGGAACTCCAAGGACGACGAGAAGGCCTGGGTCGCCCTCAAGGACAACGAGAACAAGAACCTCGTCAACCGCGCCCTGCGCGAGACCTACCCGCCGGGCTCCACCTTCAAGGTGGTCACCGCCGCGGCGGCCCTGGAGAACGGCGTCGTCACCGACATCAACGCGCCGACGGACACCCCGGAGCCGTACTTCCTGCCCGGCACCAGGACGCCGATGGTCAACCACGCGTCCGGCTGCGAGAAGGCGAGCCTCAACGAGGCGATGCGCGTCTCCTGCAACTCCGTCTTCGCGAACCTGGGCGACAAGGTCACCCGCGACAAGATGGTGGACACGGCGGAGAAGTTCGGCTTCAACAACGACAAGATCGACATCCCGGTCCGCGCCTTCGCCAGCGTCTACGACAAGAAGATGGGCAAGGACGGCAACGCCCAGAGCTCCATCGGGCAGTTCAACACCGCCGCCACCCCGCTGCAGATGGCCATGGTGACCGCTGCCATCGCCAACGACGGCAAGCTGATGAAGCCGTACATGGTGGACCAGCTCACCGCCCCCAACCTCGACCTGATCGAGAAGCACGAGCCGCAGGAGATGAGCCGGCCCCTCTCCGCCGCCAACGCGCAGAAGGTCCAGCAGATGATGGTCAACGTCGTCGAGTCCGGCACCGGCACCCCGGCGCGGATCAAGGGCACCGTCGTCGGCGGCAAGACCGGCACCGCCCAGCACGGCGAGGGCAACAAGAAGCGCCCCTACGCCTGGTTCATCTCCTACGCCGAGAACCCGGACGGCTCCTCGCCCGTCGCCGTGGCCGTCGTCATCGAGGACAGCGGAGCGGACCGCGAGGACATCAGCGGCGGCGGCCTCGCCGCCCCGGTGGCCAAGGCCGTCATGGACGCCGTGCTGAAGAACCAGGGATGAGACGGCTGCGGGCCGGGGATGGCGCACCACCGCGCAGTGATCCGCGTCACTGATCGGGGCGGGATCGGAGCGTACGGTACCGGTCCTGTATCAGCCTGTGGCCACGAACCGATCACCGGCGATCGGCCGGTAGCCTTTGCGCGAACAGCACACCGCCGGACCACACACAGGTGCGGTCGGGACTGACGGAGAGGGCTGGAACGTTATGGAAGAGCCGCGGCGCCTCGGCGGCCGGTACGAGCTGAGCCACGTGCTCGGCCGTGGTGGCATGGCCGAGGTCTACCTCGCCCACGACACCCGGCTCGGCCGTACCGTCGCCGTCAAGACCCTGCGTGCCGACCTCGCCCGGGACCCCTCGTTCCAGGCCCGGTTCCGGCGCGAGGCCCAGTCGGCCGCGTCGCTGAACCACCCGGCGATCGTCGCCGTCTACGACACCGGCGAAGACTACGTCGACAACATCTCCATCCCGTACATCGTGATGGAGTACGTCGACGGGTCCACCCTGCGCGAGCTCCTCCACTCCGGGCGCAAGCTGCTGCCCGAGCGCACGCTCGAGATGTGCATCGGCATCCTCCAGGCCCTGGAGTACTCCCACCGGGCCGGCATCGTCCACCGCGACATCAAGCCCGCGAACGTGATGCTGACCCGCACCGGCCAGGTCAAGGTCATGGACTTCGGCATCGCCCGCGCCATGGGCGACTCCGGCATGACCATGACCCAGACCGCCGCGGTCATCGGCACGGCCCAGTACCTCTCGCCGGAGCAGGCCAAGGGCGAGCAGGTCGACGCGCGTTCCGACCTGTACTCCGCCGGCTGCCTGCTCTACGAACTGCTCAGCGTCCGGCCCCCGTTCATCGGCGACTCCCCCGTCGCCGTCGCCTACCAGCACGTACGGGAAGAGCCCCAGCCGCCGTCGAACTTCGACTCCGAGATCACGCCCGAGATGGACGCGATCGTGTTGAAGGCACTGGTCAAGGACCCCGACTACCGCTACCAGTCCGCCGACGAGATGCGCGCCGACATCGAGGCCTGCCTCGACGGCCAGCCCGTCGCCGCCACCGCGTCCATGGGAGCGGCCGGCTACGGCTACCCCGACCAGGGCCACGGCTACGGACAGGGCTACGACCAGCCCACCACCGCGCTGCGCTCCGCCGACTCCGGCCAGACCTCGATGATGGCGCCCATGCCCCCGGGCGGCGGCGACGGCGGGTACGGGTACGGCGACCAGGGCCACGGCTACGACCAGGGCCCGCACCGCCGCCAGAAGAAGAGCCAGGCCTCCACGATCCTGCTCGTGGCGGCCGGCATCCTCGTCCTCGTCGGCGCGATCCTCATCGGCCAGGCCCTCGTCGGCGGGGGCGCCGACAACCGGCCCGTCGTGCCCGAGTTCGTCGGCCAGACCCTGGAGAAGGCGCAGCAGGGCGGTTCCAACGTCGGCGTCAGGGTGGAGAAGGACGGGGCCGACGTGCCCTGCGAGACGCAGCCCGCGGGCAACATCTGCTCGCAGAACCCCGAGGCCGGCACCAAGGTCGCCAAGGACTCCCCGGTCAAGGTGAAGGTCTCCTCGGGCGCCCCCCCGGTGTCGGTGCCCGACGTGCTCAGGTCGCAGTACGACGAGGCCGAGAAGGTCCTCAAGGCCAAGGGCTTCCAGGTCGAGCGCAAGCTCAAGGAGGCGGACAGCACGCCCGGTGTCGTCCTCGAACAGAACCCGAAGGCCGGCGCCCAGGCCAAGAAGAACGACGTGATCACGCTGACCGTGGCCAAGGAGATCTCCAAGGCCGCGGTCCCGGACCTCACGGGCAAGACGAGGGAGCAGGCCGTCAAGGCGCTCCAGGACGCCAACCTCAAGCTCGGCAGCACGACCGAGAGCGACCTGCCCGGGGCGACCCCCAAGACGGTCATCTCGCAGTCGCCGCTCGCCGGTGAGCAGGTCGAGGTCGGCAGGACGGTCAACATCACCGTCTCGAAGGCGGCGCCGCAGACCGTGCCGGTGCCCAGCCTGGCGAACCGGACCGTCGGGCAGGCGAAGGACGAGCTGAAGCGGGTCGGCCTGGCCTTCGGCGCGGTCCTGTCCGGCCCGCCGGACGACAAGGCGGTGGTGATCTTCTCGGAGCCGGTGGCGGGCACCGCGCTCCCCGCCGGCACGGCGGTCAACGTCCGCACCCTGCCGGGACAGCAGGACGGCGGCAACAACGGCGGGAACGACAACGGCGGGAACGGCCTCTTCGGCGGCCTCACGGGCGGCGGCGGCCGGCGCTAGCGCCGACCCCCGGCCCCGGCCGGTACGGCAGAGGTCCGGCCCCTCCCCGCGGAGGCGCCGGACCTCCGTCGTACCGGCCGTCCGCACCCGTCGTACCGGCCGTCCGCACCCGTCGTACCGGCCGTCCGCACCCGTCGTACCGGCCGTCCGCACCGGCCGTGCCGACGCGTCCGCCCCGCGGTCTCCGGAGGCCCCCAGCGGCTCGTCGGGGCTCTCCTGGGCTCCCTACGGCGCCTCGGGCGCCTCCGGGGCTCCCCGAGGCGTACGGGGGCTCCGGGCGGGGCCCGCGGGGGGCCTGCGGGTCCTCAGCGCAGCTCGGCCGGGGGGGTGCGGTCGGCGTCCGCCTTCTCCGTGCGGACCAGCTCGCCCCACACCACGTAGCGGTACTTCGACGTGTAGACGGGCGTGCAGGTCGTCAGCGTGATGTACCGGCCGGGGGCCGTCCTGCCCGACTCCCTCGGCACCGGGCTGATCACGTCCACGTTGTACTTCGAGGTCTGGCGCAGCTCCGCGAAGACCTTGTAGACGTACCAGGTGTCGCGCGTCTCGAAGACGATCGCGTCGCCCTTCCGCACCTTGTCGATGTGGTGGAACTTCGCCCCGTGCCCGTCCCGGTGCGCGGCCAGCGAGAAGTTCCCGGCGGGGTCCGACGGCAGCGCCGACTTCAGCGGCTCGGTGTAGTAGCCCGCCACTCCGTCGTTCAGGACCTCCGGCGACGTGCCGCGCTTGACCAGCACCTCGCCGTTCCCCATCGCCGGGACGTGCAGGAAGCCGACGCCCCCCTGGGTGTCGAGCGCGCCGGGCTCCGCCGGTCGCGAGGGTTCCGAGGGGGAGGGGGGCGCCAGCCACTGCCGGCGGACCTCGTCGCCCCGGGCCGAGGCCTGCCGGTCCGCGAGCACGTTCGTCCACCACAGGGAGTAGGCCACGAACAGGGCCAGCACCAGGCCCACCGTGATCAGGACCTCGCCCAGCAGGCTCAGGAACCCGGCGAGCACGCCGCGGCCCGAAGCCGGTGCGGCGGCGGCCGGTTCGGCGCGGCGGCGGTGGCGGGAAGGAGACACTGCGGATTCGTCCTTCGACGTACGGGCGGGCGGCTACGAGCCGGTCAGCGCGGGCGGCGGTCCCTCGCTGCGGGGGCGTTCACCGGTCATCCTGCCCCATACGATCATCCGGTAGGTGCTGGTGAACTCGGGCGTGCAGGTGGTGAGCGTGATGTAGCGGCCCGGGGAGGTGAAGCCCGAGCCCTCGGGCACCGGCTTGATCACGGACACGTTCGTCGGCGGCGTCTGCGGCAGCGCCGAGGTCATCTCGTACGTGTAGTACGCGTCCCGGGTCTCGACCACGACCGGGTCCCCCGGCACCAGCCGGTTGATGTAGCGGAACGGCTCGCCGTGCGTGTTCCGGTGCCCCGCCACCGCGAAGTTCCCCTGCGGGTCCGACGGCATCGCCGTCTTGAGGGCGCCCTCGCCGTAGTGGCCGACCATCCCGCGGTCGAGGACCCTCGGCTTGCTGATCCCCTCGGCCACCGGCACCTTCACGTCCAGCTTCGGGATGTGCAGGATCGCGAAGCCCTGCCCCGGCTCGAACGCCGACACTGGCGGGGTGGCGGCCCCGCCGGCCGGGGCCCGCTCCCAGGTCTGCCGCAGCGAGCCCGCCGCCCCGTCGGCCGTCCGCTGCGCCAGGAGGTTCGTGTACCAGAGCTGGTAGGCGACGAACAGCAGCATCACCAGGCCCAGCGTGATGAACAGCTCGCCGCCCAGCCGGCTCGCGACGACCAGCGGTCCGCCGGACGCGGGCCGCCTGCGCCGCCGGCCGCCGCGCCGCCGTGTCCGCCGGGCGGACCGCTTGGCGGCCTCCTGAGCCGCCCTGCGCCGCGCGGCCCGGCCCTCCGTGGGCGCGGACGGCGCGAGCGTGGTCACGCGACGGCCTTGCCCACCACCGGGGCCAGCCCCACCGAACGCTCCACGGCTCCCGCGTCACCGCAGCGCACCAGCCAGTTCGCGAGCATCCGGTGCCCCCACTCGGTCAGCACCGACTCGGGGTGGAACTGCACTCCCTCGACGTCGTGCTCCCGGTGGCGCAGGCCCATGATGATCCCGTCCTGCGTGCGCGCCGTGACCTCCAGCGCGTCCGGGAGGGTCAGGGGCTCGGCGGCCAGCGAGTGGTAGCGGGTCGCGGTGAAGGGCGACGGCAGCCCCTCGAACACCCCCAGGCCCTCGTGCACCACGGGCGAGGTCTTGCCGTGGAGCAGCTCCGGGGCCCGGCCCACGACACCCCCGTAGGCGACCGCCATCGACTGCATGCCCAGGCAGACGCCGAAGACCGGGACGGCGCTCGCGGCGCAGTGCCGCACCATGTCGACGCAGATCCCGGCCTCCTCCGGCGTCCCCGGCCCGGGGGACAGCAGCACGCCGTCGAAGCCGTCCTGCGCGTGCGAGAGCGCGACCTCGTCGTTGCGCAGCACCTCGCACTCGGCACCGAGCTGGTAGAGGTACTGGACCAGGTTGAAGACAAAGCTGTCGTAGTTGTCTACCACCAGAATGCGCGCGCTCACGGAGTCGCTCCCGATCCCTCGTCCACCGTCACATCGTTGAACGGCAGGAGCGGCTCGGCCCACGGGAAGACGTACTGGAACAGCACGAACACCACCGCGAGGACCAGTACGAGCGAGATCAGCGCGCGCACCCACGCGTTGCCCGGCAGATGCCGCCAGATCCAGCCGTACATGCCGTCCGTTTCCTTTTCGTCCACGATCGTTCCCCGCACCGCAGGGGCGGTACCCGACCAGACTAGAGGCAGTGGCCGGGCCGGGTGGGTCACCTCGGCAAACCCCCGGACCCGGCCGGTCCCGCCGTCCGCTCGCCGGTCAGTTCGGCCCATACGACCAGCCGGTGGCTGTGGCCCCACTCCGGGTCGCAGGTCGTCAGCGTCAGGTACCGGCCGGGGACGGTGAAGGGCGACTTCCGGGGCACCGGGTCGACGACGGCGACGTCGGTCGGCAGGGTGCGCACGGGGCCGCCGCGGATCGTGTAGGTGTACCAGGTGGTCGCGTCCTTGAGGATCACGGCGTCCCCCGGGCGCAGCGCGGGGAAGTCCTTGAAGGGGTCCCCGTAGGTGCGCCGGTGGCCCGCGACCGCGAAGTTGCCCCTCCCGCCGGGGCCGGCAGTGCCCGGGTAGTGGCCCAGGCCCCTCTTGAGCAGCTCCGTGCCGGTGCCCTCCAGGACCGGCTTCCGCCAGTCCGGACCGAAGCGCGGGACGTACATCTCGGCGAAGGCGCGCCCGGCGGGCGGTGCGGGGGGCGGCGCGGGCGGCGGTGCGGGTTGCGCGGGTGCGGCGGACGGGGCGGACGGGGCCCGGGCCGCCGGCGCGGCCCCGGCCGCGGCCCAGTGCGCGCGCAGCCGGGCCACCTCGCCGTCCATGGCCCGGTCGGCCCTGACTCCGGTCCACAGCAGGACGTACGCGACGAACAGCACGATCAGCGTGCCCGCCGTCAGGCACAGCTCGCTCAGCGTCCGTACCACCAGCCGCAGTACGGCGTCGGGACGCACCCGCTCAGGGGGTCGGTTCCACCGGCTTCGCATAGTGGAGGTCCACTGTGCCGGAGTACCCGGGAAGTGTCAGCGCCTTGTGCTCGTCCACTTTCCAGCCCAGCCCGTACGCGTTCACGTACAGCTGGTAGTTCTGCACGGCGGGGGAGGCGCCGAGGGCCTTGCGCAGCGCGTTCGGGTCGCCGACCGCCGAGATCTTGTACGGGGGCGAGTAGACCCGGCCCTGGAGGATCAGGGTGTTGCCCACGCAGCGCACGGCGCTGGTGGAGATGAGCCGCTGGTCCATGACCTGGATGCCCTCGGCACCGCCCTGCCAGAGGGCGTTCACCACGGCCTGGAGGTCCTGCTGGTGGATCACCAGGTCGTTGGGCTGGGGCTCGGGCACGTTGGGGATGCGGGCGGTGGCGTTCGGCGGGGCGTCGTTGAGGGTGACGCTCAGGCCCCTGCCGGAGAGGTCCTCGGTGCCGGAGGCCTTGCGCAGGGCGGCCAGCCGGGCGTCCTCGGCCCTGGTGCTGCCGTCGTCGCGCTCGGCGAGGGAGTCCACCCGCAGGCGCACCGCCCCGGTGCTCTGCTCCAGCTCCGCATTGCCCCTGCTGCGCTCCCGGATGAGGTCCGACAGCTTCAGGAGCGAGGCGTCCGTCCGGATGTTCGTACCCTTGGAGGTGTTGAAACTGGTGACGAAGATCAGGCCCGCCAGGGCGAAGACGGCGGCCGTCAGCAGCCGGACCGGTCTGGCACGGCGACGGGGACCCGCGGAGGAGTCGTCGGAATTGCTCAACGTACCCTTCTCCTTCAACGCCACAGGTCCACTACGCTAACGGACGCCCGGGGCAGGCAAGGTCCCCAGCGCATCGACAGGAGAGCCCCTCGTGCCGAAGTCACGTATCCGCAAGAAGGACGACTACACGCCGCCGCCGTCGCGGCAGCCGCAGGCCATCAGGCTGACCAATCACAGCTGGGTCGCCCCGGTCATGCTGGCCCTCTTCGTGATCGGACTCGCGTGGATCGTCGTCTTCTACGTGACCGAGACCCAGCTGCCGATCGAGTCGCTCGGCAACTGGAACATCGTGGTCGGTTTCGGCTTCATCGCGGCGGGATTCGGCGTGTCCACGCAGTGGAAGTAGCACCAACCGGTCCCTGAGGGAAGCTCTCCCCATGAGTTATCCACAGCGTCATCCACACCTGAGGAAAAGACAGAAGATCTGTGGATAACTCTGTGGAGAGTTGACGCCGGTGTGATCAGGTGAGTTCGGCCGTCCGGATCAATACCACCGCCGCGGCCAGCAGGAACACCGCCACACAGGTCCCCCACTGGACCAGTGTGCGGTTCCTGCCCGAGGCGGGCGCGAGCATGCCCGCGGCCACCAGCGCCCCCGTGACCAGGCCGCCGAGATGGGCCTGCCAGGACACGCTGACGGAGCCGAACGACACGAAGCTCAGCACCACCATCAGCGCGACCATCACCAGCACGGGCCGCATCTCGTACCGCAGCCGGCGCGCCAGCACGACCGTGGCGCCGAGCAGGCCGAAGACGGCTCCCGACGCGCCGATGGTCGGGACGTTCGGCGGGGTCAGCAGGTAGACGAGCGCGCTGCCGCCCAGACCGGACAGCAGGTACACGGCGAGGTAGCGGGCCCGGCCCAGCGCCGCTTCCAGCGGCCCCCCGACGACCCACAGGCCGATCATGTTGCCGATCACGTGCCACCACTCGACGTGCAGGAACACCGAGGTCATCAGGCGGTGGTACTCGCCCGTCGAGATCCCCTCGGCGGGCGCCCCGAGGTACACCGCGTACCGGCCGAGCAGCTCCAGCGGCAGGACGGCCGACGGCACGGCCAGGCAGAACAGGAACACCGCGGCGTTGACGCCGATGAGGACCTTCGTGACCAGCCGGGGGTCGGCGGCGACCACCCCGCCGGCGAGGGTGCGCGGCGCGTCGGCACCCGGCCGGTGCCCCGTGCCGGAGCCCCCGCGCACGCAGTCGGGGCACTGGAAGCCGACCGAGGCGCTGATCATGCACTCCGGGCAGATCGGGCGCTCGCAGCGGGTGCAGCTGATCCCGGTGTCGCGGTCCGGGTGGCGGTAGCAGCCCGGCAGACGGTCGGTGTCCATCGGTCCCCTCGGTCGGCGGCGGGAAGGAGGGGCGCCCCGCCGTATCCGGTACGTGTATCCAGGACGGACGGGCGGGGCGGAAAGGTTCCCGGGGGCGGACGGGGCCGGCGGCGGTCAGCGCTTCTCGACGACGACGGACTGGATGATCACGTCTTCCAGGGGGCGCTCGGTGCGCGGGTTGGTGGGAAGGGCCGCGATGGCGTTCACGACCGCCTGGGAGGCCTTGTCGGTGACCTCGCCGAAGATGGTGTGCTTGCGCGTCAGCCAGGCCGTGGGGGCGACGGTGACGAAGAACTGCGAGCCGTTGGTGGCCGGGCCGGCGTTGGCCATGGCGAGCAGGTAGGGCTTGGTGAAGGCCAGGTCGGGGTGGAACTCGTCGGCGAACTGGTAGCCCGGCCCGCCGGTGCCGTTGCCGAGGGGGTCCCCGCCCTGGATCATGAAGCCGCTGATGACGCGGTGGAAGACGGTGCCGTCGTACAGCGGGTCCGTGGTCTTCTGCCCGTCGGTGGGACGGGTCCACTCGCGGCCGCCCGTGGCGAGCTCGACGAAGTTCCGCACGGTCTTCGGCGCGAAGTTCGCCAGCAGCTCGATCTCGATGTCCCCGTGGGTCGTCTTCAGGGTGGCGTAGAGCTTCTCGGCCACGGATCTGCCTTCCATAGTCATCACTGTCGGTCCAGATAGTCGCACGGAGCACTCTGCCGCAGAGAAAATCCTGCACCCGTATGCCCTGTCACGCATGCCCGGCGGCGAGCGGACAGGCATGATCCGACAAAGGGTGGAAAGGTGAACCGTGTCCGCCACCGAGGAGGAGGAATCCCGTGACCCGCAAGGACAGCGTGCGCCTGGCCGCCGAGAGCGCCAGGGAGACTGTGCGGCACGCGTCGGAAGTGGTGGCGCCGTACGCAGAAACCGCCAAGGATGCCGCGGTGCACTACGCGCATGAGGCGAATGAGCGACTGGCGCCGAAGGTCTCTTACGCGGCCAACGAGGCCGCGCGACAGGCTCGTACGACCTACGACACCCACGTGCACCCCCGGCTTCGCCAGGCACGCACCCATGTGCCGCCGAACGTCGACCGGGCCGCGACGCAGGCGGTGAAGCAGACGCGCCGGGCTGCGCGGCAGGCCGCCGACTACACGCAGCCGAAGTTCGAGAGCGCGCTCGCGGCCGCCACTCCGGTGGCCGAGGAGGCCGCGTCGCGGTCGACCGCGGCGCTGGCCGCGCTGCGCGGCCAGGTCTCCGCCAAGGAAGTGCAGCGGCTGGTGCGGCGCCACGAGCGCCGGGCCCGCCGCGGCCGGGCGCTGCGCGGTGTCGCCGTGGCCGGTGTCCTCGCGGGCGTCGCCTATGCGGCGTGGAAGTGGTGGGACCAGCAGTCGAACCCGGACTGGCTCGTCGAGCCGCCGGCGGCCACGGAGCTGCCGGCGCAGGAGGACGCGCCGACGAGCTTCGACGACGAGCTGGCGGAGAAGGAGCGCGCGTCGGGGTCGGATCCGGCTGCGGAGGACAAGCAGCTCTGACATCCGTCACCCGTCACCCGTACGGCGCTGGGGCCCGCATCCGGTCGGATGCGGGCCCCAGCGCCGTGTCTGCGCGCCGGCCGGGTCAGCCGGGCAGGGTGAGGACCGTGCCCGGGCGGATGAGGTCGGGGTTGGAGCCGACGACGCTCTGGTTCATGGCGTAGAGCTCGCGCCAGCGGCCCTCGTTGCCCAGTTCCCGGCGGGCGATCTCCGAGAGCGAGTCGCCCGGCTTGACGGTGTACGTACGCCTCTTCGCCACGGGCGCCGGCTGGGGCGCCGGCGCCGCCGGGACCGCCTTGTGCGCGGCCGAGCCGGGGGTCGGAGTGTGCGGGGCACCGGGCCCCCTGGCGGGCGGCGCGGGCTGCGGCGCCGCGGCGGCGGGCCGGGGCGCCACGGGAACGGCCTTGTGCGCGGCGGACGTCGGGGCCGGGGCGGCGGGCTTGGGCGGCGCGGCGGCCGCCATCCGCTCGGCGGCCGCCCGGGTGGCCGCCGCGGCGCCGGCCGCGGAGCCCGTCGGGGGC